>MWBK01000001.1 GCA_002069025.1 Bacteroidetes bacterium ADurb.Bin302
CAAATTCCTAGAGACCATTTGCAATGGTTGTGAATGTACATCCTGCAAGAATGGAAACTCGATCTTCAGCGCAGGCAACATCATGTTCAGAGCAAAACAAGACAAGGTTTTTCCATGTTCTGTGTAATGCTTGATCTTCTTCTCAAGAAACAGATTGTACACGAACCTACAAGCACCAATATGTTTCTCAATACTTTCCTTCTGGATCGTATTGGGATACAACCTATACTTGTAGGCTTGTAACATATTATCTAATAGATCTTACAGGTATTTATATCTATGTGTAAGCCTGCTGTATCCCACCACTAAAGTAGTGGGTTTTAGCAGGCAATATCCCATAAAGGTTGATAATATGGCAAATTGATGTTACAGAAACAAAGCCATGCACAGTAAATATGACTATGTTTGGCTAAACTATTATATTTATAAATAATTAAATATAATACTAATTTTATAATGGAATATGAGATATTAAAACGGAAGACTATTGAAGCGGAATCAATGTGTATAGAAACAGATAGATTGTTATCACGTGTTCAATATATTAGAGAAGAGCTCTTAAAAGAGATTGATAATTATATTTTTACTCTGGAACGACAGAAGCAGCGTATAGAAGGTGATGCTATTGCATTAAATCGCGCGCTACGTGTTGTTAAGGGTGAAAAGCAACATAAGGAATGGCGAAACCTTCTATTAATGCGTGATAGATTTTCATGCCAACGATGCGGGAAAACAGAGAATTTAGAAGCTCATCACATCGTTCCGAAGTCAGTGTGCCCAAATGGAATGAAGTGGGCTTTATATAATGGGATCATTCTTTGCAAAGAGTGTCATCAGGAGTGGCATAACAATTATAATATAGGATCCTCAATATACATTTTCATGAAGTGGCTTAAAAATGATTAAGATGTTTACTATTCCCAAGGATGTATATAAATCATGGATCGGAATCATAGGGAAGATTAGACCAGAGGTAGAACTGGTTATTGATAATAATGTTTATTTGTGCACCACTGATACTGCGAAAGTTGCAATGCTTGAACTAACATTAAATGTTGAACCCGATGAAAAGACAGTCTTTCAATTTAACGTCAGTAGTTTATTATCTATTAATCCAAAAGAGGATGTCGAAGTCTTTATGGAAGACACGCTTGTCCATTTCAAAGTTGGATCTACAAAATATAAGATCACAAAGTTAGCAGATCTTCAAACACATAGAACTATTCCATTTAAAGAATTTGAAGGGTTTACCGCCAAGTTTGTATTAACAGGGGAATTACTTACTCAAGTTCAGCAGATGGCAAAGATTATTGCAGGGGAAAAGGATCCAAGTGATGCCATTGTATTTGAAGTAAATGATACCATTGCACAAATTAAGAACAAAAGAATGGAACAAGGTATTGAAATAGATATACCACGGGAATTTGTATCATTCAGTGAGCCCGCACGAGTCTGCTATCCACAGGATTACATTGCTGATTTATTTGCGTATGCTCATATCTTTGATGTGGCAACTGTAGAATTTAAAACAGATTTCCCATGTATAATTACGTACCCCGGAGATCTATTACAAGCACGAGTGCTTATAGCTCCAAGGATTGAAGCAGAATGAACATAGGCATATTAACATTACTTGGCAGTATCCTTTGTTTTATTACATTTGTGTATTGCTTTGTTATCCTCGGAAATCCAATTTTAACTGTTTTAGCCCTCATTGTACTTATTGTTTTCACAGAGATAACCCCATAAACCCTATCCAATCAATCTTTATAAAGAGTAAAAAAGGATGGATAGTATAGATAAGGGGGATTAGATATGCAAATAGATATTGAAACGTTGTTAGAGCAAAGCTCTCAAGCACATAAGCGAGAGCTAGAGAATCAAAATAAAAATATTGATAGGCTCGAGCAACGGGTCGCATCTGACATCCAGCGATTGGAAAAGCAGGTTAGTGATACCAATACTACAATGGCTAGTGAATTTACTCGCATTTATGATAAATTAGAAGATCAGGGGCATTATATCAAAGATCTCATAAATGAGATTAGAATGCAACAACACGATGCAGACCACCAACATGATTTACAAATACGTGAATTACAAATACGAACCGGGTTGCTTGGTGGCGGTGCAGGTGCGGCTATTACTATTTTATTACAACTCCTCCCTTCTATTCATAATTTTTAATAGGTGATATTTTTATGTATATAACTGATTCAGAGCAAAAAAGCATTATCATTGCAGGTATCGCGGGCGGAATTTCTGGTTCTATATTGGCACTAATTATACACTTTTCTTTATATTGTTTAGGATTTTTATAACGATATACATATTAATATTGAGGACAGATATCATATGCTATTGTGGGCACTGTACCACTAATAGTTAAACAGTGGAAAGATCCACAATAGGATGTGATGCAAGATGAGCAAGGTTAGTAACAAGGTTATCTACAAGAAAGATGTGGATACCTTATACAACCAGATTAATACTCTGGCGGATCGCTACGATACTTATTTTGAGTACATCTTACAGGATCTTTACGATTATCATTTACGAGGTAGTTATTAAATGTTGAATGGTTGGTTTGTAAACGTTTACAGCGATGTGATATTAGACATCTATAATTTGGTGGGAAGTAAAAAATATTTATATAGAGATGTAAAAGATTTGCTACCGAATTACACCATATCAATCCATAAAAAGTTAATCGTCAACCGCGTGCTTATTAGTCAAGGAAAGGCGCAATCTGGGACCAAATCAACATGGTATAAATTAGATCCAAAGTGTATTGAGATTTGCAAGAGGATGGAGGCTCGTCATGAACAAACAGCGAGTGTCGCAAGAGCTTAATCTTGTATTTCTCAAGTATGGGAAACAAAATCAACTCTTAAAGTTTTGTGAAGAAAGCGGTGAACTTATTCAAGCTATTAATAAATATGAGGGAGGAAGAGGTTCAATAGATGCAATTTATGAAGAGCTGGCAGATACCCAATTAATGCTGGATCAGATTAAAGAGATGTATACCGCCGAAGAGAAAGATCTTGATTCCCGATATATGAAAAAACTACAACGAGTTTTACGAATAATACATGAGGGAAATTAATATATATGAATCATTATATAATTATATAAATGCGCATTGGAAGTACATGGGAAACTCCCATGGGATTTGAATTTCATATTGAAGCGAAGAACCGCATTCGGGAAATGATGGCTCAAGATCCTGATGCTTGCGGTTCGGCTTTAACTGTTTTAAAATTAATAACGTTCAATAAAAAGTTGGCCGTTAAAGAGAAGAATGATGAACCTGTTCCAAATGAGGAATTCATTGCACATCTTATTCAAGATTATAAAAAAGTTTATAAAAAATTTAAACCGGGCATCATTGAAAAAACACTCATATCCACAGTAGGTGCATTAGAGTATGGTGAAGCTATAAATCGAAACGATATTGCATATACTGAGCGCATTGGTGGCTGTGTTACTAGGATGACAGGTCGTGCTACTCATAGAGGGATTGGTGCAGACCCAAATGGTGATTACCTTGATGAATTAAAAAAGATGCACATCTGGTGGAACACAAATGATAAACGAGAACGAACTCGGCCATGGATAGACTGGGTATTTCGATTTCTTATTAATAAATACCAAACTGATAATTTCTACAAACAGAGTATTAATTTCTTCTTCCACTGGGTATACAAACACCGAGAAGAATGGGAAGTCATTCATTTATATAATCCAGAATACTGGTTTGGTAATGGTCGTGGTAAACAACTCATTGAGGTTTATGGAGGCGATGCATAATGACAGATAATACCCCTCGGGATCTTGCAACCGAAGACCCCGTAATTGATTTTCTATCAGCGTTAGAAATAAATTCAGCATTATTTAAAACATTAGATGATGCTCGGTTAGATCAAGAAAAATACAATGAATTCTTTAATACCCCGGATTTATACGTACTTTTAAATCTGATTCAGGTAATGGGTAGATTTGACCCAAATAAAACTGAAGCAGGGGAAAAAGATCATAATGCATATATCAATCTTATAAAATGGTTCATGATTAAGTATGCATTAGATCCTGTATGGATGTGTTACATTGGCCACTTTATGAGATGGTGCGGGTGCCATCAGCATAATACCTCATATTGGCCCATACGGTATAATGATCGTTTCAATCCAAATTATTTCTATAAACGTGGTGAGGATTTTTCATTTGAAGAGGAAAATAAGAAATTTAAAGACCCCATTGATATATTTGGAATTGATGACTAATGGATACCCACCAATTTTTTATTGATATAGCAAAGACTTGTGCAAAGCAATCAACCTGCATGCGTCGGGCATGGGGTGCAGTTATTGTAGAACCTCTTACTAGACAGATTATTTCAACTGGTTACAATGGTGCACCTCGTAATAAAGATCATTGCAATGAAAAAGAATGGTGCTTACGCGATGAACTTAATATACCGGCGGGCGCTAATTACGAATATTGCTTCGGTGTGCACGCTGAACAAAATGCGCTCTTACAAGCAGGTAGGAATGCACAAGGTTGTATCTTATACCTCTATGGTGAAGAATGTGCCACAGGTATTCCAATTACTGCCCCTCAACCCTGCTTCTTATGTACAAAAATGCTCCTTAATGCAGGGATAGATGAAGTAATTATTAAGGTAGGTTCGTCATTTGTAAGTTTGGATATTAATACATTATATGAGACTTATTCTAAAGAGTTATTTAAGAATTATAGTAAATAGTTCCTCTTTTTTATTATCCTATCACTAAGTATAAATATAAATTAATTAAAACATTTATATATGGGAATCGATACACTTGTTGCTCATTCGCTTGAAAGAATCGGGGCTTTAGAACAAAGGCTTCGTAATATCGAGTACGCAGTGTGCAACACTCCTGCCGTGGAAGAAGACGAATCCGAAGATGAGTATGAGGAAGGGGCTCCCGGTTATGAAATCTCCCACCGTTTTAAATATCCAATAATGGCAACCGCCAATGAGACCGACCTTGCAGAAATGCGTGAAATTCGATATAGTATGTATGAAGTAGAAATATTTCAGCCATTTAATGATCCCCCGATGCGAGTAGAAACTACTATGACTCGCGATGAGCTGGATGATTTTATCCATGCTGATCCCGGCATTGCATATGGTGAATTCTTAGTTTCTGTAAAACCAGTTTACAAGGAGCATCTATGAGAGAAGTTTTCATTGCAAGCCTTGCATCTGTACAAGGGGAAACCCAGCGTATGTCTTTTTCATTTACTATTAATGATATAGTAAAATCTCAAGGCAAGCACAACCTCGGATGCTCGATCAAAGAACTCGAACGCGGGATTGTCGTTAAACCTGATGACGATATAGAAGAAAATCATATTGCAAATGTTACAATCCGTTATATGAAAGAGCATGACCTGTGGATGGATTGGATGGATAAATGGAACCGGTTCTCTCTGTATGTCCTTTACGCAGGGACAGAGAGTGCTAATTTATAAGGTGATACATTGGCATTCTCAGTAACAATAGATAGCAGAGAACCAAAATGGATTAAGGATTGGTTACCTAGAACCTTTCCAAAACTTAAATTTGATATATCAAAATTAGAAGAAGGTGACTTTTGTTCTGAACATGTAATAGTTGAACGTAAAACTATTGCAGATCTATGGGGCTCTATCATGGGCTCTAAAACTGAAGATGGTCGCCTTGAAACTCAATTATCAAGACTTACTACCCACCAATCAGATAAAATAGTTATTATTATGATCACTGGGGATGTAGACGAATGGTTAGGAAAGATGCGCCGTTTACACATACATGTCGATGAAGATATAATAGATGGTATGATAGCATCACTAATTGTGCGCGATAATATTCGAGTTATTTGCGGGGCTCACGAAAAGCCTTGCTTAAAAAGAATGATTAGAATTATGTGGAAAATTGAAGTAGAGCACTCTCTTGATTTTCCAAAACTACGAAACCCAGATATGCTAATGGCTCGAATATTAGATATATCAAAAAATGATTGGTTCGCAATAAAAGAAACTTACGGTACATCCGTGTCTTATCTGTGTAAATTAACCGAAAAAGACTTTGGAAAAGTTAGTGGTATAGGAAAAGTCAAATCGAAGCGTATTGTTGAAATACTGCAGCATGGCTGGTAATTTATATATAGCATAAATACCATATTTATACTGCCGACCCTATCAACAGATTAGTGGATTTTAGTCACGTCCTTTTTCACTATCTGTTATCTTTTTCTTTATTTCACAGATTTTATATATATTCATCTGCAACTACTATGGATGCAGGAGGTGAGAGAATAAATATTTACGATGATATTCTTGAAGAGCTGCGATTGCGTGAGGTAATGGATCGAGAAACTATCGCTCCATATTACATTATCTCATATGCCTGCCACAGTTTCAATCTCACAAACTTCAAGACCGGGGCTCTTTACATGGGTGGGAGATTGCCTAACTTACGGTTTCATGTTATTAATTTAGCTCCGGCGGGTTATGGTAAATCTTACATGCTTGAACAGATGGGTGGGGGTGAATATGGTATCTTCAATAAAACGAAGTATCGTATGATGTATGAACAAACTATCACAGAGTCTGGGTTTGTTGGAACAATTAGAGTAAATCCGGCAACTGGATTAAATGAAGCCATTAATGGGGCCGCTCAAGAAAACTCTGAGGGGTTTATGCTCTTTGATGAGTTTAGCGCCCTTGAAGATGCCATGCGCCAATCATATAACGCAAGTCTTGACACACAACTCCTCGCAGCTCTTGATTCTGGGCGTATGGTAAAACGATTATCCGGTGGCCCTCTGCGCTATGAGACTAATTTTACATTGTGGGGTGGCGTTCAGCCAGTCAGGTGTGATCTATCTAGGGGATTAGGGCGCCGTCTTTGCATTCTTCTCAACCTCCCATCGGATTCCAAAAGACAGGCATATAGAAACGGAGTATTTAAATCATTGAATATTGCACCAGATGTAGAACGATTAGAAAACCTTCGGAGAAAGATAGATTTCTGGACAGACTCATTCGCGCTGGTTCGGAATATTACATTTGATAAGTCTGTACCAGAATTCTATGATTATATTGATGCAGAATCATTTTATTGTCAATTTTATAATCGAATGATCATTGGATACCATCTGGCAAAACATGGTCCGGAAAAGGAATTAGAAGTTAGTCTCGAGGATAACGAGCTAATTAAATTAATAGAGCAGCAACACCAGTGGCGCTTAAAGGTTATTAGTGGGCCAGATATTGAACAGATGATCAATCTTATTAAGAATAGTGGGATTGAAGTTGATAATGAAATTGTGATCCCAAAACGACTACTTATACAAAAAGGGGCAAAGTTTCAGCTCGGGGCGAAACAGGTGTCTGATAAGTTACGAGAGATGCAATACATGGGATACGTAAAGAATCGTGGCGATAGGGTGCATTTATTACCAGAAGGAGTTTCTGATTATGCGCAACATACCAGTAGCAGTGAGTGATAGTACTTACAAGCGATTGCAGGCCATGGAGATTCCAATTGGGAATCTGACAAGCCATCTTCTTACTGCATGGATCAATGAACATGAAGATGACAGTGGACTTTTATTTATTATAATGCATATAAATAAAAGGATTGCGGTTGTGGAATCCGAGATATCTAAACTGCGTGGCCTTGAAAAAGAACTTGAATTTTTGAAAGGTGAACGCGCTCGGTATGAGCAAGTGTATTTCGATTCAAGTAAGTCTATCGAGTTACATCACTTAATGCAGTTCTTAAACAAGCGTATAGTATTAATGCACTTCAATGCGAAGGAATTACGGAAGCGGCATGCAGACGTGCTTCGTGATATTAAAAAATATAACCCGGACTTTAAATTAGAAGATCAGATTGAGCAAGTCAAACAATGGAAGGAAAGTTTTGTAATATAACACTATGTTTTTATTATTGTAAAAATAAGGTATTAGTATGAAAGCACGTCCGAAAGTTAGGGATAATGTTAGAAAAGAGTGGTTTGATCCTTACTATGATGAACCTGACGATTCTATGTTTGCAGAAGAGTCTAATAATTAAACTTCTTTTTTAACCTTATCTCCATTTTGTGCGAGGTAGGTAATATGAGTTATCCGGGGGCAATACAAATAGCAGATCAGGTAGGTGGCTGGGAATGTGGTTCCAGAGACTTTCCGTTTTCAGTGCAGTGGCCGACATACCGTATTTGGTGGAATGGTGTAGGTAATGTCATGCTTAGTGGGAATTACTACACCGGGGGGTGGGGATTTTGGTCGCATGCTCGATTTGAAATTACTACAGGATTAGGGACTTATTTGGAAATGAATGCTTGGATACCCAGCCCTGATATAAAAGATATAAGTTATATGTTTATGCCATATGGTGTTACTACAATTAGTATGCGAACGTGGCTGGAATATGGCACTCCGCCAGATGGTGATAGTTTTTATTGGCATTATGCATTTCATGTTGCGCCCTTCAATGGTGCAGAATTCGCAGTTAATCCACCAAAACCAGTATGTCAAATAAGTAAAACGATTACATTTGGGTGAAATATGGTTCAAACAATATTAGTTCTTGAAGAAGGTTCTTACAATAATATAGGAGATGGGACCAGTGGAATGGCAATGGTCATTAACTGGGATGGTAACGGGCAAGTATTTTTCCCAACTGACATATCAGGCAATAAGACATTTACAATGAGTCAACGCGAGGGTTATGAGGGTGATCCAAATGTTGGATTTGCTATATTCTTTAACCCGGATGGAAATTCGTCACAGGCATGGTTCGAAGAATTTTCAAATGGCACGTTTGCATCTATGGACATTACGAGCCATCTTACGTCTGGTACGAATTCTTTAACTTTCCAATTTTGGGGTGGTGGAGATCCTCCATATACTGGATTTGAATGTAGTAATTTATATTTATGGACATCTGGTAATTTTATTGGACCTGATGACGATCCCGACATCCCTCCGTGCTTTGTGAATATAAGATTTAATGGGTGATTAAAATGTGCGATAGTTATGCAATATATGGATTATTATTTGATGAAAATTTAAAATCCTTTTTTAATGAGTTATTTGGAGACTATGAAGAATATATCGATGTATTAACTGAGGTATTCGATGATGATTACTGATCCGGTATATGGAAAATATATATATGTGTGTGTGGCGAATTATATAATATGTCAATGAAGGAACTGCGAGAGTTACTCCATGACCAACCTGATGAGTTGACATTTCGGGAATTCATCCGAGAACGTGTAGATAGGTATCAAGGGTGTGAATCACAAAAATGAGGTTTCAGGTAACACATCTTGATACCTTTATCATATCCCTGTTTAAGTCAGATGGGCTGACCACATGGAATGCATATGGTATTCCGACCACTGCCATAATGCCCTGTGAAACCATGTGCTATAATATGATGACAAATCCCCCACGAGTATTATAGGTTCGCTGGTTCGAATCCAGAAATAGGGATTATAGTTCCGTAGTTTAGAGGCCAATAATACCGGACTTTGACTCCGGTGACACCAGTTCGAATCTGGTCGGAACTATCCCCACTTCCGAGGCACCTTTACAGGTGTGACCTGTGGTCTACCGGATGAAACGGATCGGTCCGGTACGGCGGTCTATGGCTGTGACGAGCAGGGTTTGATTTCACCCGTAGGAGCATAGACAAGGAATCATTATTCTTCAAAATCTATTTATATTCTTTCGGCCAATATTACTACATGGAACGGAAGTTAGCCAGTATCAGGATTATAAAAGATATTGCGCCAATAGAGAATGCCGATTCTATTGAGGTTGCCACAGTCGATGGGTGGCACTGTGTAGTTAAGAAAGGTGAGTTTCACGTAGGCGAGCATGTGATTTATTGTGAGGTGGACTCTTTAATGCCTCATACTGACCCGCGTTTTGAATTTCTCCGCCCTAGAGGGTTCAGGGTCCGCACTATAAAACTACGCGGGCAGGTCAGTCAAGGATTAATC
>MWBK01000002.1 GCA_002069025.1 Bacteroidetes bacterium ADurb.Bin302
ACCAATTCTTCTGTAACCATATTTAAATCGAATACTTTATTTATGGATAAAAACAATGGCGCTTATGATTCTCCCGTTATGTATACAGACCAACCATTGCAAAGTGGTTATTTGTATAGAGGGTATAAGAATGTAGTGAAAAATACAGCTGCCATTAATGTAGATAATATCGGCAGAGGTAGAGTGATTTCAATGGTTGACAACCTTAATTTCAGGGCTTTTTGGTTGGGAACTTCTAAAATGTTTATGAATGCGATTTACTTTGGAAATTTAATTAGATAAAGTATGATGCAACATTTATGCAGATTTTTTTTATCATGGGTGCTTTTCTGTTGTATAGGGAGTGAGCTTTTTGCTCAGGCTGGTTTGACCAAAAAGGAGCAATTGGCATTTGACAAGAGAGAAAAGCAACTGAAGAAACAGTTTGCCCAGGCTTCACTTAATTGGCCTGCAAAGCAATTGTATATCAGAAGCTTTAAACAAGATGGGCAGTTAGAAATCTGGGTAAGAAATGCAATGACAGAGCCATTTGCGCTGTTTAAAATATATAATGTTTGTGCTTTGTCTGGTAAACTTGGTCCAAAGAGAAGAGAGGGTGATTTGCAAGTTCCTGAAGGTTTTTATTATATCAATGAATTTAATCCAAATAGCGATTATCATTTTTCTTTAGGAATCAATTATCCCAATCAAAGCGATTTATATTTTACAGACAGCAAATCTCCTGGTGGCGAAATTTACATTCATGGAAAGTGTGCAACAGTTGGTTGTATTCCTATTTTAAATAACCCAATTGAAGAATTGTATGTATTGGCTAATATAGTCCGTAAGCAGGGTCAAGATTTTATTCCTGTTCATATTTTCCCCGTTCGGTTTACCAACGAAAACTCTTTCAAAGTGTTGCAATCTCATACTGCTCAAAATAATTCTTACCAAGATTTCGCTAATCAATTGAAAGAAGTGTTTGATTATTTTGAACAGTACAAACAATTACCAATTGTTGGGATTAATGAAAAAGGGGTATATAAAGTGATTTCCAGATAAGTTTATATCCGATTTTTCTGTATTTTGTGCTTGTTTTATTATCCTTTTAGCCGCTGGAGACCAATTGGTTTAATGTTCAATTAATGCATTCATGAAGCGGGCAAAACTTTCTTTTTCTAATATCATCTTAATTATAGCGTGCTTAGTAGTGGTGGTTTCCATTCTCTTTTTGAATGTGATTAATACGCGTAATATCATCACTTTAAAAAACTCTATAGATACGCTGAGTATTGAAAACAAGAATATCAGTATTCTTAGAACAACCAGTGATGTCTTATTAGAATCAGAACTCGTGTTTACTCGCTTTACGCAGACTGGAGAAGCTTCATTAAGTAAGCTTTCCGCATTATCTATTGATAAAGCAATAGCTCATTTAAAAGTGTTGAAAACCGAGAGCGATAGTGGTAGGGCTGCTCAAATTACATTGCAACTAAATAAAGAACAGTCATTACCCATTATGATTACCGAATTTGAATTGCTTTCAAATCGTTTAAAAGAAAATCAGGTAGACTTATCTAATAGGAGTGAAGTTGATTCAGTAGGTAACCTCCTCGCGAAATATAATCAACAATTGAAGAGAGTTTTAATAAAAGAAGATGCTTTTAGAGAGAACCTAAATGCAACCATTTTTAAAAACGCAGTAACAGGTACAGATGTTATTCAAAAATTCTTTTGGGTTTCCTTACTCATTATTTTATTCATTGTAGGAGTATTGGTGTATAATATTTATAAAATGGTGAACTATGAAAACGAAATATTAGAAGCGAGAGAAAGAGCACTAAAACTGGCACAAGTAAAGAGCAGGTTTTTGAGTAATATGAGTCATGAAATTCGTTCGCCTTTGACTGCTATAATGGGTTTCACTGAAATAATAGATAAAATAGAAATAGACACCGAAAAGAAAAACTATTTACATGCCATCAAAACTTCGTCTGAACATTTATTATCCACGGTAAATGATGTATTAGACTTTTCAAAGTTGGATGCAGGTAAACTAAAATTAGAGAGACAGCCTTTTTACATTGCGTCTGCTATAGAAGAAGTTGCTTTTGCACTCTCTTCAACAAGTGCAGCTAATAAAGGAATTAAGGTAGATTCTATTATAGAATTAGATAAAAATTTAGCAGTAAAAGGAGATTTGTTCAGACTAAAACAAATTCTATACAACTTGTTGAGTAACGCGATTAAGTTTACAGAAAAAGGAAACGTTACCATTATAGCAAATATTTCTGGAACCACCGAGAAGCAAGTGATGATTAAAATTGCGGTAGCAGACACCGGAATTGTTATACCCAACGATCAAATTAAAACCGTGTTTGAAGAGTTTACTCAAGTAACCAATAACAGTACCAGTAAGGATACCCGAAGAGCAATCAAAGGAACAGGGCTGGGGTTATCTATTTGTAAAATGCTGGTTGAGCTTCAGGGGGGTACCATTGGTGTAGAAAGTAAGTTAAATCAAGGGTCGGTATTTACCTTTGCCATTCCATACGAAGTTGCAAACGACAAAGTTGCGAATGAAAAAGAATTAACAGCAAAGAATCCTATTTCTTCTACATTAAAAGATAAGCGCGTTTTAGTCATTGAAGACAATGATGTAAATATTATGTTGCTGACCATGTTGTTAAAGAAAGTGGGGATTGTATATGATATTGCTAAAGATGGAGAAATTGGGCTGCAACTATTTAAAGACAATAAATATGATATTATTCTAACTGATATTAATGTACCCAAATTAACGGGTGATGAAATTGCAATTCTTGTAAGACAATTTACCGATGAGTCTAAACGGAACATACCAATTGTTGGGTTAACCGCAACAATTGTTCAAGACGATTTGGATGAATATATTGCTTCCGGTATTAATGAAGTGTTGGTTAAGCCATTTAAGCAAGACGAATTATACGCAACTATTGAAAAATACCTATAATTGATTTTAAGTAG
>MWBK01000003.1 GCA_002069025.1 Bacteroidetes bacterium ADurb.Bin302
ACCTACGACACAAGCAAGTGAAATTATATTTATATCGTGGGGTAAGGATTATTTATCTTTTAAATGGACTATCGGCAGTGAAGACAAGGCACTTGTTTTAGCAAAACAAGTGCCTTATATAACAAGCGTGGTAATTGAAGAACCAAGTGATGGAACTGATTATCTAAATCCAAATACAGTTTTTGGAAAAGGTGATAAAATTGGAGATGCTTACGTAGTCCATAAAGGTTCGCATCCTCAAGATGATGTTTATATGACGGGGCTTACTCGTAATACTTATTATTCGGTTAGAGTATTTGAAATGAGAGGTTCGGGGTCTAATGTTCGCTATTTAAAAACCACAAACTCCCGTAATCCAAGAACAAGAAGGACAAATTTATAAAGTTAATGAAATTATACAGAAATATAGAAATGGGAAAGAATATGTTAAGTTGCAATACTGCTTGGACGCCTGAGGGGATAAATGTGGGGTGGATTGAATTTGAGAGAGATGAGCAAGCAATGGATTATTTTGGGATAATAAAGAAAGAAAATTTAAATATTGTTTAATAAAATATAGAAGTTATTATAAATATAGGATGAAGTTATTATAAATATAGGATGAAGTTATTATGAAGATATTATCAGATATTGAAGTGAATCAGAACATATTGAAACAGCCACGTATTGATGTGCGTGCGTCAGCTCCTACAAGTCCAGCACCTCAAGAAGCACAAATGTATTACAACTCTGCTGAAAAAGTATTGAAATATTATAATGGTACTCAGTGGGTATCGTGGGCTAATGAAGCAGTTAATGTGCAATTTCTATCGGCGAATAAAACACTTACAGCGTCAGACCCGCCGATACAAATACTCTCAACATCATTAGTTCGCACTGTTACGTTGCCAATTACGGGATTAACGACTGGGCAAAAGTTTGTTATTTTTCATAATGGTACAGATTTGGGTAATCAATATATAATAGTGCGGGATGTAAATCGCACATACAGTAATTTATATTCACAAGCACGCATAGAGTTCCGATGGGATGGTACGAAATGGCTTTTTGATAATAAAGATAATATTAATATTGGAGTTAATGCTCAAGGTTCTAATATGGGTATAGCAATAGGTCCTAATGCCAATGGTAATTTACATGGTACTACTATAGGTTTAAATGCTAATGGTTCAATTAATGGGTTCGCAGGTGGTTCTTTTGCAAATGGGACTAATAGTAGTGCGGCTATAGGATATACCGCAATAACTAATAGTAAGCAGGGAGCAATAGCGTGCGGTCCTTATGCTAATGCTATACGGGTAGGCGAATTTGCTTTATCAGGTGATTTAACTAGTTCTTTTGATAATAATACTCGTTTCACAATATTACGATGGCACGGACGGACAAGTATGTCTGGCGACAATATATATCTTAATGGCGAAGTAGGCAATAGTTTTAATGTATTGCGACGTCATTTAATAAGTTGCGATATGCGAGTACACGCAATGTTTAGTGCTAGTGTTGTAAAAGCGTGGAGAATTAGATTTATTGCACATAGAGGTGATGGGAATATAACTTTAACAATGAAAGAAAAAACAGTCGAGTATGACCCAACTAGTTCTGCTATTGACGTAACTATTTATAATGATACTGCATATCATTTGTTATTATTAAAAACTAGTGGCACTTTACCTGGCAACACTTTATTTACTGCATATTCAATAAATTTAGAAACAAAATTGTTGTCACTAGATTAAAATAAATTATAATTAAAATAAATCATAAAGGAGTAATAATGGCTTTACAAAATTCAACAACAAGCGAATATGTAATTGTGAAAGGCTTTTCACAAAACTTTGATATAATCTTTATTGAGAGATACAAAGACGTAACTACTTATAATAATCTAACAGAATGGGATACTGTCAAATATGATGGTATTTATGTTGAAAATTATTTAACTACAAATTTGGCTTTAGCTTGCAATAATGCTCAATATGGAGATGGCACGCAAACTGTAATGGCGGCATTAATTGATGCAAGTGAATTAGCATTGTTAGAATTACCACAATTTGATGGTTTTGTACAGGCATAATATATATGGCAGAAGTGAATAGAAGATTAGATTTTGGGGTTCGTGTAGCAGGTGAGAAAGCACAATTGCCTGATGAGTTCATTACTCTGTCGCAATTGCCTGAACTTGTAGATACTAGTGTTACACCATATAACGAAGATTTAATTGGTGAGGTGAATAATATAAATACTGATTTCATAACTTCGTATAATTATGTATCCAATGCAATTATAGTTACTAAAAACGGGGTTGTATTGACACCAGGTGAAGATTATATAGAAATCAGTGAGAATGCTATTAGATTTGCAATACCACCTAGTAATTATGAAATGCGGGATTTATTACATATTTATTATTATTGCAAGGATTTATTAGCATATGGTGCAGGGGTGCCTTATAATGAGCCGTTGAATGGTATAATAGATGGTGCAAATGTTACATTCACAACTACACGGTCTTATATTGATAGAACTACTATAGTAATCAAAAATGGAGTAGTGCAAACATTGAATACAGATTATTATGAATTAGGTAATAATGTGATTAGCTTTGTGATACCACCTATTGCAATAGGCGAACCTGATTCATTATATATTTATTATTTTTGTAAAAGTCCTGGAACGAGTGGTTCTGGGGATGCTTATTATTGGCATACACAAATGGTCGCAAGTAATATATGGCACATTATACATAATTTAGGGAAGAAGCCATCGGTAATGGTAACCGATATGGATAATCAAGTAGTTATAGGTGATATAACATATATTAATGATAATGTATTAGATGTATATTTTACACAAGCATTCAGTGGGAATGCGTATTTAAATTGAAAATAAATTAAAGGAAAAATAAAATGCAATATCGTTCAAATCTCGATTTAAATCGAAATCAAATTCAAAATATTGTCATTGATTCTCGGGCGTCAGACCCTACAAACCCAGCGCCAGTTGATGGACAGATATATTACAACACTACTGATAAAGTATTGAAATATTACAACTCGACAACTTCAACTTGGGTCGTTATATTGGGAGGCGTAGCGCAGTTATTATCTTGGATTAATGGCGGGTCAGCAATTGTAACTAGTCAAGTAGGTAATCAAGTAGTAATTGATTTTAATCCTGAAAACGTAGGTACTGCGGGTAGTCGTGGAACTATATCAGTCGTAAATGATAAAGCAGGTGTAGATTTAAGTGTAACTAGTAGCACGAAAGCAATGCCAGGCGGAACTACTCTTGATGCAATACCTAAACCTACTGCCGATGTAGATATGAATGGTCATAAAATTATAGGTGTGAGTACACCTACAATTGATACCGATGCCGCCACAAAAGGTTATGTAGATGCTATTGTGAATGGATTAAATTGGAAGAGTGTAAAGGCTGCTACTACTACGAATATAACACTATCAGGCGAACAAACGATTGATGGGGTTGCGTTAAGTGTGGGTGATAGAGTATTAGTAAAGAATCAAACTACACAATCTGCGAATGGCGTTTATATAGTTGCTACCAGTTCTTGGACTCGTTCTCCCGATGCTAATAGTTGGGATGAATTAGTTAGTGCAGCTGTTATAGTTGAGCAAGGAACTGAGAACGGAGATACTGCTTGGTTATGCACAGTAGACGAAGGTGGCACACTAGGGACTACGCCGATAACTTGGACATATTTTCCTGGTGCAGGTTCAATATTAGGTGGTGCAGGACTTACACGTACTGGTAATACATTAGATGTAAATGTAGATAATCAATCTATTGAAATTGCATCAGATAATTTGCAAGTAAAATTAGACACAGCGGGGGCAATTACTAAATCAGCATCAGGCGTTAAGGTAAATTTAGACACTCAATCAATGCAGATTAACACAAACCAATTAGGTGCTAAATTGAACGCAAATGGTGCAGTGCAAAAAGACGCTAGTGGTTTAAAGGTAGGCGTTGATGATAGCACCATACAGATAACAACCAATAAATTAAACGTTAAAGATGGTGGTATTACGAGTGATAAATTAGCAGTTGGTGCAGTGGATTTAACTACAACGAAGGTTACAGGCGTATTACCTATAGCCAAAGGAGGCACAGGCGCAAACTCAGCCGCGGGCGCAAGGGCAAATTTAGGAACTACAGGTAAATATGTGGCAATTATCGGTAATGGCTCTGCTACTTCTATTGCAGTACCACATAATTTGGGTGTTAGACAAGTAGTAGCAAAAGTATTTTTAGCTGCTTCGCCTTATACTGAAGTAATGTGTGATATTGAAAATACATCTACTACGACAACTACATTCAAATTCTCACAACCGCCAGCGAGTAATGAATTAGAAGTAGTCATAACAGGATAATAGGAGGTGAGAATGTTAACAGAAGAAATTTTAGGTGGGGTAATAGTATTGTTACTAGGCACATTAATAACTAACGGGATTGCTGTAGCACAAGCTTTAAGAAAACAACAAAATGATTTAACTGCTTTACAAATACAATTACAAGGATTAATAGATAAGATGAATGACCCTGCGTATGTTCATAATGCTCAACATATAAAAAAAATATCTGAAAGAGTAACAACTGTTGAAATACAAAATAAAGGAATGCAAACAATGTTAGACCAATTAACG
>MWBK01000004.1 GCA_002069025.1 Bacteroidetes bacterium ADurb.Bin302
ATTTTATTAGAAATTTTATGTTTATAATTTAAAATATCAGCTGCAAATTCTTTTTCAGGATTATGAATCAGCTGTATATTAGAATTTAATCCACCAAAATTCTGCATTATTATCTTTTGATACATTCTCTTCCCCTTATGAAAATGGTGCAAATTTATAATCTACAATGCCCTGCTGGAATAAAGTAGGCTTATTAATTTTAGCTCTCTCTATCTCCTGCTGAAAACTTTGTTCAAATACTCTATAATTAGCACTGCCTTTACTCTTGATAAACCAACTTAAAGCATAATCTATAAATGCACTCTCATACGGGGATAATACAGGATTTAATCGCTTTGTGCTAAATTGATACATAAATCGAGTAATGTTCTGCCCTGTAATAGGATGCACAATTATCTGGTCTAATGGATACCAACTGTTATATGTGATAGGCGTAGTAGTAGTATCATCTGCTCGTATCCACTGCTCAGTTGCACTTAATGGAGTTAAATCAGGGATATACCACAAATATAAAGGACCATCATATTGGGGATATATCAATATTTCCTGTCGCCATATAGTTGCAATGTATACGCTCTTATCAGGATAATGATACATATATACATTAGGTGTACGTCCAACTCCTGTATGCAACGTATCCCGTATCCGTACAAATTGTTCAAAATCTACAATTAATATAGGAACAGTTGCAGTAGGATATTTAGCCTCATCTTGTGGTATCAGCCCATTGCGTAATTCAATTATACGTAATACATCAGTAGGCAACATATACATATTATTCGCATCTAAATCAATCCGTTGTATTTGTTCCGCATATTCCGTCTCACGTTGAAATATCTGTATCCCTTTCGTTAGCCATCTCATAAATGCCAACTCAGTTACATCCAAAGTCTCAGTATATAACTTCGCCATATCCCTAAAATCCGAAAACATTTCAGCCATTGTGCTAGACATTATAAGCCCTCTTCCTTTTTCATAGTTGATAATTCTTCTACTTGCGTCTGAACATCTAATTGATATGCTGTCATTAGAGTTTCAAATGCAGACATTAATTCTTGATTAATTAAATTTAAATTTACCGATGGATAATAATCTATTAACAAATTTTTCATAGCTTCTAATATTACTAATTCTTGCAACTCAGGCGATAGATATAGTTCCATATCAGTAGGTTCAGTTAATTCTAATAATGCTTGCACATACCATACTTGCAGTGTAGCATTCAAATTAGTTAAACTTGCTATAGTAGCTTGGTCGAATGTTGCTCCTATATATAATAAAATCGTCCTTGCAAATACATCATATTCATACGCAAAAATAGGACTATCAATAGTTGGCACATTCCAATCGTGAATAGAAATGGTATAGACTTCCCGTTTGCTCGATTGACGGCATTGCTTCTTATACAATACCGATGTCCCCTGCCACATCATATATACATTATCAATAGATATTAAATCCGCTGGCATACCATATACAAATACTTGGTATGCTCGTGTCCCATATTGAATATTTTGTATAGTTGGATCTTGTGCTCCATTATTGAATGGTATATTAATTACATTGCCAAAACGTTCGGACATAAAAGGCAGAACGTAATTCTGGACTTTACGTCTCGCCGTATTAATATAATTAGATATGGATACATCGCTAACAACTGCGCCTGCGAAATATCGCTTTAATCGGATTTTTAAGAAATCTATGTATTCAGCTAATATCATAAATTAGGTGCTACCTCCCCTGGCGTCGCTTGTGATGGAACAAATGGGATGCGAGGCTCTACAAAACTTTCTAATTGTCTCGCTTCCGTTAATTCTTTTTCTTTCTTTCTTTGATATAATTCACCTTTTATCTTCTGTATATTCTGTAATAAATAATTCAATTCACCTCTCTCGTCAGCGTGCATTAATAATTTTAATAATGCAATAGAATAAAATAAATCTATATATTCATAAGGTATAGGCAATATAACATTATTCTGTGTCTCCTGCAAAACATTAGGATATATATATGCCTCCATTATTCCTTGTATAGTAGTATTACTAATTATATCAATATTAGACATAGTCTGTGTAGTAGCATAAAATACTAAACCATATATTGTATATACAGGATTATCCTCTATTGCTACATTCCAACTGTGAGCTGTCTCCCAATTAACAAGTGCATTGTATTCACGACTATTTACATACCGTGCCTCTCGCAATGGATCAACTGCACTCTTTTGAATTAATACTCTGTGTGGCTTAATAAAATTTGGACCTAAAAATTGACCATTAACTACATTAAATCTAGCTATATAATTATGACCATATACAGGCAATAATATAGAAATAGTATCCATTAAGGCAGTATTGACAATCTGCACTAAACTAAAATAATCTATATTAAAACCATTGCGATAACTATTTACCCTATTAAGTATTTCGTCAATTGCATCACGTAATCGCACACCACCATAATTAATCATTACTGCCCCCTGCATTCTGTAATGGTATGCGTTGCCCTGATTCTATAGGCACATATAATCCACGCTGTTGTTCTGTAACGTCCATAGTATTAATACGTTCAGCTGCAAAACAAGCTACCTCGAAATGATATTCAAGTGGCACTTCCAATCCTATATTATTCACTACTGAAAATACAACAGGATACCGAATATATAAAATAGAAGCTAATAAATTCTGCATACCTGTATTATTCTTAATTTGGATAATAGTGCGCAATATATTATTCGCATCAGTTCTATTGACATAACTCCAGTAACCATACTTCGGATAATTAGCTCCTGGTAATAAATATGGTTGGTTTGTAAATATCATATTGTAATTTTCAAATTTTGCAGGTTCTAAATATGATAAAGTTACAAATTTATTATTGCCATTATTATCTACCGTCTTGACAATTAAATTGCGGGGGAAAAACATTAATGTATTTAATTGAAATTCAGCTGTCGTATTATCAATAATACGGTCTTCCTCAAATACATATAAAGGTCTTAAACAACGTTCATCGCCTTTGGCGTGCGCTTTAGCAATTAACACCCGCTGAGCATTATCAATCTGTTGCTCCATAAAATCAAGTGGAGCATACCATTCGTGCCCTGAGTCTAATAACGTCCTAACAGTAGATACGATTTCTAATGGTGTCATTGCTATTGTGGTTTATATGGTTCTAAAAAACTATCTATCTTTGAATATAAATATATTAATTGCGTAGGTATAGTTGATTCAAAAGTTTTGCCTTCGGATAATAATTTTACATCACGCTGTGATAGACTATCCTTTAAACTTAATATAGAAGCTGCTATATACAATATCACATTTTCATATATTGCATCAGAAAATGATTTAGTTACATAATCAATTGGTACAGGAGGCGAAGGAAGAGCCCCATATATTCGTGCAGGATAAGTATAATATATTATACGACCTGATAATTGCTGATTGTAATTACTAGGCGCACCACCCCACCCTCTACTAAAATAAATAGCATTGTTAATTATATACGTACCATAATGCTCAGTATATAAATATTGTAATGCTTCGCCACCGAGATAAACACGGGATAAATATGAAAGTTCAGAATCTTGGAATACCGCAGATATAATATGCAAATAAGGGGCAGTTAATATGTTCAAATTAGCTGGAACATTCAATTGAGTATCCCATCCAATTCTATTACTGACCCTTATTAATCCTTCTAAATATACATATAAATTACGCTCTAAACAATAATTCACAAAAAGCATTTGTGCATTGTTGAGAGCTAAAATAATTTCATCATCATCATAAAATTGACCTTGACTTCGTGCACTCGTAACATCACGTAAAGCACGTCTAATTTGCAATACCAAATCCGACCCATCCATTGCGCCCCCATTATTCGTGTACTCTTATTTCGTTACATTGGTGGAGGCATTTGGCTCATCTCTGCACCTGGAACTGGCGGCATCGC
Source organism: Bacteroidetes bacterium ADurb.Bin302 (assembly GCA_002069025.1). The sequence goes on from MWBK01000004.1 coordinate 3,958, forward strand.
CATTCCAGTTGGTGCTGATTGTGGGGACATACCAGGCGACATCATATTGCCACCCATAGCAGAAGGCGATGTGGGTTGTTGCATAGTGCTCCCTAATATGCCTAACTTCGCATCTATTAATGCTTGTTGTATTTGTAATTTAGCTGCTAAATCAACAAGTTGTTGAAAACGCTGATTATTCTCATTCACCGCTAATAACTTACTCAATTCCGTCTGCATTTGCTTTGTTACAAGTTCCTGCTCTTTTAGTTTTAATTCAGTAGCTCTATTCAATAAGCCTGCTTTTTCATTTGCTAATTTATTTAAATCTATGGTAACAGCTGTCTTGCGTTCGTGCTCACGTGTAGGTTGTCCCATTGATAATAATATTTTTGTTGCCATTTTTTTTCCTTTTATTCAAACTCTGCACTATCACGGGTTATATACCGCCTCTCTTCCTCCATTTGTTTTTTTGCCCAATCAGGAAAACTCTCTTTAAATATTACAGTTCCATATAAATCGCTCGACTCAATAATTCTCTTTAATTCTACATCATCAGTTACAAAATTATGATGTGTAAAACGTAAATAAGTGTTCTCATTTAAGAAGATTGCGGGTGCCTTCTTCGTAGATACATACGTAGTTAAAGCACCCGACTTCTCATCTTCTACTTTGCGACCTATATATCTGTCAATATTATAATCAGCCTGCTTATTAGGTTCAACAATATTCACAGTAATACTTTTCGTATCAGGACTTACAGTCGCTTCGCCACTTAATACTTCTTGTTTCTTACTTACTTCCATATATTACTCCTTTAATTTTAATTATCTAGTCCATCCATAATAATTTGCATCAGTAGTAGTCAATGAACTACGTGGTTCATATCCAATAGCATCACGCACTGGATAGTCATAAGGTTCGTCGCCGTGCTGTAAATGTTTGAGCCAAAATTGCCCACGCATATCAATTACATCTTCGTTATTGCCCGCATAAGTTCTTGTTATCTCTGCACCACCCGATACATCTGTTATGTTATTTGTATCAATCCCTTTGAAAACATCACCTGCCCTATATTGTTTGTTGTTATAAGATACTATGCCTGCAATTACCTCATACCAAGTACCATTAATAGCGGCAAGCGTGCCACTTGACAAATCTAATATTGGCGATTCTACAAACAAACGTTCCTCGCCATATAATGTGCCTTTTCCTGCCATTTCGAGCCTATTGGTAGTCGCCCCACTTAAATCAGTCGGATAAACTAATTGCAATGATAATGAATCTGGCGTCATTAATGATGCGTCGATTATATTCCCTGATCCTAAATCAAGATAGTTATATTTAAATTGATATGCTATTGTCCCATCATTACGGAACAAATCAATATCATTTCTGCTAATATATCGCATTTTTATTCTCCTTTTATTTTTATGTTGTTCTTAAAAGTGCGTGAACTTGTTCGCGATGCCAAGCAATTGTGCCTTGCCATTCAATCATTAAATGGTAATCACGTTCACCTGGATCTTGCCAAGCTCTCGTTTCAAAATTCTTATTTACCATAATTTCGATTTCCTTAGGATCAATAACAAAACCCCAATCCTCGAAACCAGTATTCATACGTAACATATCACTACGGATAATCTTTAATTCAAAACCTCCTGGAACAACATATGTATCTAAATTCAACCCTATTTTTCCTGCTGGCACCTGGTCGGTCATTCTACGATAATCTTTAAATGCTCTATTGAATCTTTGCAATAATCTTGCACCTGCAATCATTATCTTTTTATTCCCATTTGGTGCAGTTGCAAATGCCATATCAGTAGTAAAGTTCATAAAGAACTCTTCAAAATCTGTTATCGTAGAAGGATTATACGTAGCAACATTTGTTCTAATTGCATCAAATAAACCACCCATATAACGTGTGGCTCTATTCTGCGAAAACTCTACTTTGCGATGACCCCACATAAAATTATACTCAATAGTCTTTTTGAAATTACGTGCTAATTGCTCTACCTGAAATTCCCAAGTTGCAGCTTCACGGGTATCTACCATATTACGCATATCCTCTGACATCGTAAATGTTGTCTCTTTATGCTCAACAAAATTACAATTATAAATTGGATGAGCCTGATGAGAAAAACGCCCAATATCTTGCGACTCTTTAATAGTGCGACCTAAATAAATTACATCTGATTTACTAAATGTCCTGAATGGTTCATCTTCAA
>MWBK01000005.1 GCA_002069025.1 Bacteroidetes bacterium ADurb.Bin302
TGAACGGTGTGATTATTTCCTCAAATGGGGAAAAGATCCTAATTCCGTCATATGTATTTTTATGGAGGCAGAAGTTCCATTATTCTTCTGCCATGAATGGGAGAAAGCAGAGATGATACATCAGTTAATTAATATAACAACGTGATTTACATGTCATATGGATTAAACTTAAATGATGTAGAAGAAGAGCGTGTTGAAAAATTTCGGGCATCCCATTGTGGAACTATATATTATAAGGTATGGAATACCGGTATCGGAACGAAAATCCATGTCTGTTGTGAAGGATGCAAAGCAGAAGAAGATATCAGTGATTATGATAGTTGGTGATTTAAATGAGTATGATTGGTGAATTGGCAAAAGAAGGGTTATCAGAGGAAATAAGTCAATTACCCATGACTGAAGTCACGGGCTTGAGGCTCTGCAAAAATTCAGGACACTCGTCTGGGTGACTGACTTCACACCCCTGTAACTCCAAAGTATATCTGGAGTTACGTGTTCTAAACTCTATGTTCCTTGCTCCCACCAAATCAGAATGTAAGATGAAACCACAACAATTACAGGCAAATGTTAATCCTTTACGACTAGATTTATCAATATGATTACATCTTGGACAAGTCTGTGATGTGTAATCAGGATCAACATATTCAGTAAGGATACCTGCTTCTTTTGCTTTGTAATCAATCATGAACTGTAACTGATAGTACGGCCATGAGGATTTATGGTATCTGTTTTTCTTCTTGCATTTGTACATTGTATCAGTTCTGATCCCAGTAAGATCTTCTAACCCTATACAAGTAACTTCATTTTGGACTGCAAACTGAACTATTTGTTTAGAGACTACATGGTTTAAATTAGCCATTAGCCGTTTCTCCTTATCTGAAAGATGTTTTAGCATTCTTTTTGCAGATCTGGTGCCCTTGGCCTGTAACCGTCTTCTCATGTTTTTATAGGTATTTCTGATATGTTTCGCTTCTCCTCCACAAAAGAATTTACATTCTTTATCAGTAGTAGAGACAACAGATAACCAGTTCATACCTACATCTACTCCCATGAAAGTAGATGATTCAACAAGTGTTGGAGCATCAGGTACTTCTTTCGAGACACATAAGTGGAAATAATATCCATCTTTATGTTTCACAAGTTTCGATGCTACATATTCCCACGATCCATCAAAATATGGTTCTGCATTTTTATACATATGAAATGGATACTTCTTCCTTCCATCCAATGTAGTAATACTCACCCATTTATCAGTAATCGTGAAATCGCGCTTATAAGAGAAGGTTACATTGGTAGGTTTGTACTGAATCAACTGCCATTCTGCTTGATCTATCTTAACTTGTTCCTGTAGGGTTTTATACGTTCCAGAAACCTGTCTACAAATATTACAAGTCATCTGACTCTTTAATCCAATCCCACGCACATCATTATAAACCAACTTCTGAATCTTACCAGATCCCATTGGTTTACCATGATCATACAGAACTTTAGAGACTTGGTTCATCCCTACTGTATAATTGCAGACAAGAGTGTCTAACTCTGCTCCATAATTATACAACTTTAACGGGATGGTCTTTAGGATCTGCACAACATTATTTTCACCTACAACTATTTATATCTTTGTTAGGTGAATGTGCAATTCCTCCCATCACTAAAGTAACGGGAATCCTTGCACAAGAGATCTTGAACAGATTGATAAAGCAATTGCCGAAGGCAAATATGATAGGGAAACCCTCGAATGGGTTAAGACTATTGCATATTATAAAGGATACTAATTTTATAACAACTTTTTTATATAAGTATATAAATAAATATACTTATGGAATATGATTTTGTTAATGTGACCGCGTATAATGTCTGGGTATATTGTTATTCTACAGATATCATCGAAAAAGAAGTAGTATTTGATCCACCAGTTTAAGATATAACCAGTGTTGGGGTATACATTTGGAGCGGTATGTTGAAGATATATGGCTCCCAGTCATAGTCGGCATCATCTACATTTATAACAACGTAGCCGTTGTCTGGTATCTCATGACTGCGCCTATTCATAAAATCATCAAGTCCTTTCCAGCAAGGCGTGCTAATCGTGAGGTCATTGCTGTTCCCACTGTAATAATATTGGTGCGTATGTGACCGGATGTAGATATCTACCTTGAGACCTTGTGAGGAGAGAATAAATGCTTCTTTACGCTGTGAAGTGCATCTTCCGTAAGGCACCGATGAGTAAGGCTGGAAGTGACGGGCATGTAATTTAATTCTCTCGATGTTAATGAATCCGTTTGTGTTGATCCATTGGCCATCGATAAATTTACATACTAATTGATCACAATTGATGTTATCCTGAATGTGATAGCGAGAGCCTGCAGTAAAGATGAACTTGTTGCAATCTATCATCTTCAGGAGTTTAGCCGCAACTTCACATTGAGTCATGAGGCTGGTCGTAATCTCACCTACACCATCCTCTGCTGGATTACATCCATCGATAGTATCACCATTTACAATCACCATATCAACCGCACCAACAGCATCAACCATCTTGATCCATTGCTCGTAAAGATATTGTTGGACTGTATTTGCAGTATATGCGTTGCCAGTATTCGGATCAGCGTACTCTGGGAAAAATGGTCCTACATTACTTCCTACGTGGATGTCAGATAGGACTAATACTTTTTTAGACATCTTAAATCTCCGGGGTTATGAACAGCCTCTGGGGGCCTTCCTGTGGGTATGTAACAACTTCGTTGGTATCATCATCGGTCACTGACCAACTAATGCCATAGAAGCCTACTACATCGGTCTCACCGACACCCCATGCATAGCCGACAATGGCAAGTTCTTCATCAAGGATTTCACAAGCACCACCTTCGACAGATGGGAATTCACCTATCTCAAGGGGTTTCATGTTAAACTTCACGGTTTGGTTTGTGAGGTCAACAGGGATCAATCGCTTTCCGTCCAAGTCATAAGTCAATAGTTGATACTGTAATATCCCGGTATCTCCGCGTTTGTAACGCATGGTGGGTGGAGCTGTCATTATAAAAATAGTTGTATGTAATTGGTTAAATAGATTTCTTAGTTTTTTATATTTACTTTAAATAAAAATCATGGTGGGTTATATGTAGGATCGTAGCCATTTTCTTCCCTTGCCTTCCATAGAGCCACTCGAGCAGCTTTGACCGCTTTCTGAGAAACCACTAAATTTTTAATATCGGTGTCACGTAAAGTAAAGAAATTCTTTTCCGTGGCAAGTGCGTCATCGATATCCTTGCGCATGTTCATATCTGTTCTATATAGAGCGCCTACTTGCGAATCAGTTAGAGATGACCAATCGGATGGCGTAGAGGGCCATTCTTCAGATCTCCAAAGAGTATATGCATTGCGCGCAGCGTCAACCAGTGTTCCCATAGTATATCACTGCAGATGTATCTGTTTTACCAGTATATTTATAAAGTGTAAAAGAGCGTCTACAAGATAATGTGAAGGGAAGAACCACTCACACCATCATGTCTTTGGCATAGGAAATGTTGTTAGTTAAATGATATAAATCTGTTGATGTTAATATAAAAATAAAATAATCATGGATTAAATGCGAATAATAATCCACGAGTTCCTGTTTCAGCTGCTTCTGCACTAATAGAAGCGCATCCTGTAAATGTTTCCCAGTGTGCATATGGGTTTGGATAAGTATGTCCTAAGTATCCTTCGAAATCAAAGTCATTATAGTTATAATCATAGAGATACCCTTCTGCTGCATTCCAGAATGAAATGTTATCGATGTACACATCTGCTGTAATGTTTGCTCTGATCTCAAAACCTGATAAATTGGCACCAGATGGAAGTACGATAGATGTTTCACTCCAGAGTGGATTAGCACTGCCGCCAGCTATATGATATACGATATCTGGATGGGTATCGAATTTAAGTATTATTGTGACTCTATGATCGGAGTAGTTTAATAACTTGGAGGATTTAATATGGAGTCTGAGTTCGTAGTTATCAGTTGATTGATATCCAAATAAAATTGGATCAATAGTATATATTGCAGTCCCTGTTGCTACTGGACTATATTGTATTTGTGTTATATATGCTGGTCCACGGGTATAATAACAGCAGAGTGAACTCCATGTTTCATAGTTAATCGTGTTAATTCCTCCAGTAAATAGATAAGTCACATCTATTGGATCTCGAGTGTGCGCTGGTCCAAGATCTTCATATGTATTTGTCTGGTTTTCTGCATTTGTTACAGTGAGTCTAAAACAATCATCTACGTGGAGTGGTTGGGTGCCATCTTGTGAACCTGATAAGATGAGACTACCGGTTCCATTCCAGTTAAAAGTAAATGGGCCAAAGTATTCATGTGGCCATCCTACACCACCAGATTGGTTCCATAAGCCATCGCACAATTGAATATATGGGGTTATTGGAACAAAATTGGACCATGTAAATACAATTGGTGGTATAAATATATCACCGGTTACAATAATATTCTTTGTGCAGGTTGCAGATTCATATGCATTGGTTGCAGTGAGTGTAATAGATTTTGTTCCCACAATGCTATATGCATATGTTGGATTAACTTCAGTAGATATTGCACCTAACTCAAAAATCCATGAATAGCTCGTTGCATTTACTGATTTATTTATGCATGTAAATTGTTTATTCTTTTGTATCTTTTCTGGGCAAGTAAAGTCTGCAATTAAAGTAGGGGGTAAAATGGTTATAGTTTTTGTGATTGAATTAGTTTTAAAACTATCTGATACTGTTAATTTAATATCATATGTTCCGGGTGTATTGAATATATGATATAATTCGGGATCTGTAGTTAATGATATACCGGTTGGATTATCGCTAATTATCCATGACCATGATACTATATTTGTATTGTGTAACGATGTGAAGGTTACAGGTGCACCATTTGATGCTGGATCTATTCGTGGTATTTCTGGTTCCCATGTAAAGTCACATGCTAATTCACCACAATTAGTTGTATTTATTTCTTTGGATGATGTGAATGTAACATCACTATTAGAGCCAGTTAAGGATACTGTGTATATTGCGGGTGAAGTATATATGTGACTTGGGTTACGTTCGGTGGATGTGGTTCCATCCCCGAAATTCCAGTTCCATGTTGTAAAAGTAATAGAGCTGGTATCTGTAAATTGTACGGGATAATTAGTGCATACTTCTTCTGGTGTATAAGTAAAATTACAATAATCTGATGTTAATCCCCATATATAGAGAGTGCCTGATTTAGTGGGATTAAAATTTGGTATAATTTTAATAGTTACGTTTTCTATTTGTAAATGCTCTGGGATAAGGAAAGATTCGGCACTACTAGAATTAGCATCACATGTAATGAGTTCTTCATTGATGTATAATAATATTGCTGGATCTATATGGATAGCGGTTGTGCTATAGAATACAGTAATAGAGGGAACGTTACGTAAGTCTACATTAGTTTGAGTAAGGGATGCGTCAGTAGCATAGAATGCTACGAAGGCTTTAGGGCATTGCTGGTGATATGTATGTGGGCCAAGTGTCCAATCTGCTAACTGACAAGGTTGATCGTTATCAACTATCGAACCTATCTTAAAAAATGGATTTTTTATCATGGTATCACCACTGGATGAGTAGTATAAGCACTCGAACTATTACTATAAGTCCTTACACTAACTTCATAACTTCCGGGTATTGTGTAGGTGTGTGACGGGTGTTCTTCTGTAGAATTAGTCCCATCTCCAAATGTCCAATAATAACTTCTGGGGTAATCTCCGCTTCCAAACTTATGTATTAGATAAAATTGGATAGTTGAACCTTCTTGGGCATATGTAATAGTGGAATGCACTGTCTCGGCTTGTGGGCATGCAAAGAGTTCAACGGTCATATCCATTGATATATTATTTATGATGTATCTTCCAGTCTCTGCATTAAGGACTTCGTAATTAGTAGTTTCTCCATTTATGCGGAAATCTCGATTATAATATGCAGGCTTTGCACTGAAGTATATAGTAAAGTTAGAACCTGCAGTAATTTCATATGTACGTATATTTGGTTGAACGTCACCTAGTGAAGTTATATAATAGCACCCTGCTGTATTTTTTAAAGTGATTGTATATTTTTGTTCAGGGGGTGGTGGGGTTCCATTGTCAGTAGATATAGAATAAATGTATAAATTGTTATTACTCTGTTCCTGTCCAATGAATACGGCAACATTTGCAGTTTGAAATACTTGTGGTATAGGAATTGTATTAATACCGGGTTGACTTAATGGAATTCTGATGTCGTTTAGTGGGGGGTCACCGTTTAATGAGAAGTTAACATACCCGTAACCGGTAATATTTACATATAGGTATGGTGTGTTTGTTAAATCACATAATTGGTAAATATATCCTGCATGGATTATAACAACAGGCGATCCGCCATATGTATGTAGAAAACCTTGTCCATGAAAATCCCATGATAGTAGTGTTGGATCTGCTCCGTTTTCAAGGAGAGTATAATTTTGAAATGAGCCATTTACAATTCGTTCAGTCATATTATTGCACCTCTATTGTAAATGACATAGATGATTGGCTTATATCATTTCTACACCAAAAATTTATGTTATATGTTCCAAGAGCAGGGAATGTAATAGTAAAGTTTTGTGTAGTAAAACTAGTGGTTAATCCATTCCCACTTATATCCCAGCGCCATGTATGAGGTCGTTGTCCATTAAACATGCTATTATCATAGAAGAAGTGACTATATCTATTAATTGCATATACGCCTCCCGATGCAACGATAACACCGTTAATTGTTTGTGTATATAATCTTACAGTATGATCACTTTGGATATCTGTTAATACTTTGGGATTAGCATACTCTACAATTTCATTATCTACGGTAAGTTTTAGTGGAGTAAGACCTGTAGATGGTGAGATATTTATTGTTGCAGATGCGCCCGGTTCTATAGATTGCGTGCGTGGCCCAATCCATGCCCCTCTATCTGCTATTGCTGTAATCGTAAAAGCCATATTAACCCTCTTTACTTGGGTATACTATGCTTTTTACCATTATATAAAAAGAAAGTAGTATATAAATATCATTCATCTTTTATTTTAATTTTACCGGTGTCAATTTCTGTATATATAATTTTGTTAAATGTAGGGATATTGGCAGATGTAAAATCTGCAGCTTCTCCATATGCATTTCCAGAACTATCATAGTTTATAACCATGTGTTTTACCTCAAGTAAATGCAACTGTTCCACCAGTTAAATGTGTAATTACCCATGCATAATCACCACTTATATAAGTTATATATAATTCAATGGTAACTCCAGTAGTAACAGTAGCAGTGCCTGTGTTACTAGTGCTTTCTTGATTACCAAGTTTAAATTTTACATTAGCATAATCTGGTTTAGTTAATGTAAACGTAGTATCAACTAGGCAGATATATTCAACTTTGTAATTATTTTCAATGCTTGCTGGGTTTGGTAATGCTATACTTGCAGTATGATTTTCTATCAATGACCTTGTTATTTTATTTAATTCTATTGTATTTCCTTCAAGGCCCGACGCAGTATATAAAGATTTATTTGCAGCACATAATACCAATAATGAATTTTTGAAGTTTGGTAATTGAAATACAATCATTACTGAAAAAATAAATCCGATTGCTATGCATAAGAATAATGATGAAAGTATCATATTAATACCCCTCCCCTCCTCCTGATGATGGAGGATGGTTTAATAAATAAATTTTATTTATGTCAAGAACTGTAAAGTATGGATTGACTATTGCCCAGTACATATCTCCTACAAATGTATCATATAGTATCTGATGATTTATGTGTGGAATACCTATGACAAAGTTTTGATATATCCCTTCGAATATACCCCCGGTTGTGCCATCTTGTATATAATACATGATTCCAGGATGTCTATATGCATCTAATGAAAGATCATTTATAATATCTTCGATTTTAATTACTGGAGTTATGGGTGATCTTGAATTCGCTTGTAGTGTATTATATGGATGAAATAACTCTAGTTTAGTAATAGTTCCACTTAATGTATATGCATTGAGTAAGACAGATCTGGGATTTGTTGCACCATTTACATATAAACTACCACAAGTTATAAGATAATAAGTATTATCTGCAGTAGTTAATCTAATTAATGCACCATTTCCAGCAGCACCGTATAGATACCATGGTTCTGTATTATAATCAAATATATAATCTTCTATGAAATGAATACCATTTACAGTACTACTACCAAATAATGTTTTAGTTTCTATAGTTATGGTTGGTTCATAAGCTTCTGGTGGAATTAACCCCCAATATCCTTCAAGCACAGATGAAGTGAGATCACTGTTTCCACCGCCTCCTCCATCACCCCAAGTGAATTCACCAACAGTTTCAGTTGAAGTTGGTACCTTTCCAACTTCCCATTCTCCGGGTAAAAGTGCAGCTGCTCGTTCTACTGCATTCCCTTCACTATTTCCTACCCATGTTTTTCCATTTGCAATTTTTACTTTTGTAGTCATTTTAAACTCCTCCAAATGCACCAAATATCATTTTTGGCAACGGTGGCGGTGGTGGCGTTTGTATTGTAACTTGCCCATATGATATGGTAGAATAATACTCATCACCTTCTGTGCAAGCACCTACTTCTGCAGTATATGCTCCTACACGAGAGTATGCATGAGTAATTAATTGACTTGTTCCAATAGCTTGAGCACGTATAGGACCAGCATATCGTGGTATTGAAATATAAATATTATGAGCTCCATTATTTCTAATGTGAATGAAATTAATGTTGTTTGTAATTTGCCCTTCTATAGTTATTTCTTCCCATAGATTCCATGGCGAAATTGCATATGTTATATTGCCAGAATTAGTATCACCATTCCATGTGTTTGAATTGTGATTATAGTCGCCTATGAACCAGTCAATATTAACAGTATTTGTACCATTATCATCTTTACATAGAATACTAGCAAGAAGTTTTATTGAATTACTTAAGTTGTCTAATGTATTACATATTTGAATTGCTTCATTTGGTGCTAATTCAATAGCATAATCGCTTGCATCTGTATATCCTCCGGGGCCACCCATTAAAAATAACCCGGTAACAAGTGCACTAATTGCAGATGGATTATTTATTTTTTCATCGGGTACACTACCATTAGTTATAACTTTTTGCCACCCGGTGGTTCCATCTTGCCATTTACAGCCATCTGAAACCCCTTCAACAAATATAGGTAACTCATCTCCAAACTTTGTGTAATCAAATTGTGGATTATAAATATTTGTTTCACAAGTGAAGGTGACTTCTTGATTCGTGTAAGCAGGTGATGGTGATGCTGTCACATCACAATAATTTGGATTTGATATTATAACCATTTTATATCACCTATATTACACCTGTAGATCTTGCCATGATGGCAACCCGTTGCTATCTATAACTAATACTTGTCCTTCTGTACCGGGCGATAATGCAACCCATGTATCCGCACCAGTGCAATAAAGAATAGAACCAGCACTTCCGGCAGGTAAAGCAAAGGAACCGTCATCATATTCTAATACACCTTCGGTGTCAGTAGTTCTAAGGTATTTATTTGCTTGCCATGCTGGTAATTCTGCTGCTTGTTTCTCTACTGGTTTATCAGTTGCATCCCCAATCCAAACTTTCTTATTGGTTAAACTGCCAAGCTGTCCGGTTTGTGAATCTACGTAAGCTTTGTTTGCTGCATCTGTATTTTCAGTTGGTGTTGCTACATTTACGATTTTATGATTAGATGCGTTGATAGATCCATTGACTGATAGTTTATATCCAAGGTCAGATGAAGTCTCACTGTCCCACCCCATCTGAACGTTACCTGATGGTTCAACTACTAATGAACCTGATGGTGCTGGGAACACAATAAATGGACGCTCATATCCAGTTGCACCTGCAGCACGGGTGTGGACATTAAATAAACCATAGCGACGGGTGTTGCGTGTATCTAAACGAACCAAACAACCGGGCAAGGATTGATCAATTGCACCAAAGTATGTTGTATTGATATTGTTAGCGAGTTGTAAAACCGAGTGCCCTGCTACATTACGTGAGTTAATACCACAGTCGATATCAGTACGATTTGTAATAAATTTAAGACCAGCATTATATCCAGAACCTGCTGGATGATATCTTACTGCAGGTATCTGACCTAATACTTTCCCAGTGGTATCAGTAAAGTAAGATAATGCATTTGCAGTAGTAGATACTGGCCCGGTTATAGTTCCCATACCCGGATGAGTATGCGTTGCAATGGATCCAGTTAATTTTGCTTCTATCTCAGATTTAAGAATATCACTATTCTTTTGAGCATTGCTTGGAGCATGAGCACTTTGACTATGATCGTATGCTATTTTACCACGATCACCACGGTATGCAGAATCTGCAGTTTCACCAAGGGCTAAACTTGAACTAATTTCAATATATTGAGTGCCAGTCCAACGATATGTCTTATTTGTATCTTTTGCAACGTAAAGAGTATTCGTAACTCCAGTTGTTGGGAAACTTGCAAAGCTTGCGAATTCTAATATAGTACCAAGAGATTCAGGTAATTGTGAAGGCAATACTTTACCGTTTGGACCAAGTTCTGCTATACCATTTATTGTTCCTGCATCACGGAATGCCGCTGTTCCAAGATCTGGTAGATTCTGTAACTTAGTATAATCTAATTCAGTTTCATCGACAAATATACTATATGTTTCACTGCCTGCCATATCACCAATAACGGAATCTAACCCATGACCCGGTGATATTTTATCGTCAAGATATGCAGGTGTTAAATCATTAGAGGTCACCCGGATTTTAGTAAGATTTTCTAAATCCCCGAGTTCACCATGGCTATGATCTCCTGCTGCAACAGTCCCTGTAATAGTTCCTACATTTAATGCTGCAGCATCTCCGAGGGTAGGGCGATTTGGAATTTTAGTATAATCAAACTCAGCCTCATTTACCATAATAGATTGATGAATGTGACCATCCTCAAGCGATTGTTGGGATACTGCAAGTAAACCATTCCCGTAACTAATTTTATCAGTAATATAATCATACGTGGTGTCTTCTGCAGATATTTTAATTTTACCAAGGTTTTCTGTCACAATTGGGAGATCTGAATGCGTATGATTACCAGCAGCAACTTCATCAGCCCCTGTTCCAACATTCTTTGCTGATGCATTTCCTAATATAGGTAACCCACTCAAGTTGTTATATGCAATTTGAGCACCATCGCCACCATGGTGATCATGTGCATCTCCGTTGGTAACACCCCTGCTAACATCTGCTTTTGAATCGAGAATATCCATTAAATCAGTTTGATTTTCGATATCTCCAATTAGCTGACCCCATTCATTAATTGGCTTACTATTGTATAATACATTACCAGTAAGACCAATATTACCTACTACAAATAATTTAGTATCTAAATTTTCTGGAGCAAATACACTATTAACAATGAATTGCCCCCCTGCAGTAAGGCGAAGGCGTTCAATGAGGGATCCGCCTGTAGTAGGCTGTGTTGCAAATACAATATGACTGCCATTCGATGACTCGGATGCACTAATGACACTGATACGGGCAGTATTAAGGTTCGTTCCTTCTGCAGTTCTATTATAGAAATTAATCATTCCAATAATATCATTGAATATACTGCGACCTCTTAATATTAAAGAACTAAAACCTAATACTGAATTATTTGGATTGAGATCAATTTCTGCTTTACTAGAACTACTATTAACGGTTGCATTGACTGACAATTTCCCAAAGTCATCCATGATTACAGGTGAACTTTTTATAATTTTACCTGTAGTTCCGTCAAATCGAGTTAATGAATTTGCGGTTACACTTGCCGGACCTACTACCCGACTACCTAATGCATTGAATAAATCAGTTTGATCTGCAAGATCGCCAGTGATGCCACCCCACTCTGGGGTTGCAGTAATTTGTATCTTTCTTTCCCCGACAGTTGGTTCAACAATTTCAATAGCAATTTGATTACCATTAATAACTTTATTAATTAAATACGATGCTGCAGTGTCAGTTTCATCTGTTTTTACATAGATATCTTCAGAAACACCACCACTTCCCCCACCAGTAGAAGAGATAACTAATGTTTCATTATCACCATCATTCGTCTCAGTAATGGTAATATTATCTCCGGCAATTAATTTATTTATTAAATGACCTGCAATAGTATCATTAGAACTGATTTTAATTTTTTCATCTGATCCCCCACCAATAATTGGACAATCAGTGAAATCTAATGTTTGACCAAGTAGATTACCAATACGTAATTCATTATTGGTTCTATCATACCCTAATTCACCATCATCTAATTTGGCACCACGGGAAGTTAAATTTACATAAGTTCCACGCTTAATTCGAATAGTGTTCATATTCCCGGTATCATATTCAAATTCAGCAGTAATTGTATAATTTTTTAATACCCGTTCTATTCTATATGTGTATTCCTCACCAACAGACGTATCATCAATTTTTAAATCTTTTAACTTATACCCGGTAGCAGGAACTGCGTTTACTAAGTAAGAACCACCCGCGAGAACTTGAGTTGTCCCTGCAGGATATAATATTCCATTTGTTGGGGGGAGAGTGGTGATTGTATAATATGTTTGAGTGCCTGTAGCAAACACTGCTTGGAATACATGATCACTTGTTATGTTTTCAAAGGTATGCTCTGGGTAAACATCCTGATAAGTAACACCATCAACTATAGTATAATCAATTAAATAATTTTCTGCAGGGTATGCTTTTACAGTTAAAGAATCTCCAGATTTTACGTATGTTACACCTGCAGGTGCGGCATAGCCCCCGGTATTTGTTGAGGTAGTTACTTTATAAAGTATATCAGATACATCGGAACCTGTTATAATAATCGATTTAGAAGAAGTTCCAATGGTTAATGTAACATTATCAACAAATGGTGTTTTGTCTTCTACACCAACGCCATCAATGTAAACATTCTTTATTTTTACTTTTTCAGTATCATAAATAAGATCAAAGATAATAGTTTCACCTTGGCACACTGGATAATTTCCAGCTACCGGATTTGATTTAAAGTACCCATCGTAACCAAACTGTACATAATATACAGGTAATGATATTGAACCAAATTTAAATTCTTTGAATTCAATATCATGATAGGTATCAGTATTAGATATACAAATAATATCTAAGGTCTTACTATTATTTTCTACCAGATCAATACGGCATGTTGAAAACTCCTGTCCATTATCTAGTGAATAATCTTCTATTCGTTCGATTACTGTTTCATTTTCTGGATCATAAATAACAATAGTTGAATAACTACCCGGAACTATATTAATTGGTTTACGATACTTAAACTCAATATATTTATGCGTCCCGAGGTATGCACCTGTTGTATCAATATGAATGGTATATGAATCCGTAGTATTAAAATGTGCAATTATGGGAGTTGATTCATATACGGTATCATATGTAAATGGTCCAGTTATATTATATACCATTTTATTATCCTCCTAATTCATTCATAATCCAATCTTCGAGCTGTGCGGATGACATGCTGTATATATCCACCCCATATTTACTCGGAGGCAATGCACAAAATGCATAATATGTACACGTGCCTTCCATGTAAATTGCTCCAAAATTAATAGTTGACCATGGTCCGCCATCCGGGTTTACGATCAATGACCACCGTTCAGTAGCGTTACCCTTTGCATCTATCTCTGTCTTTTTGCATACAATACCATAAAAAGAACACAGTTCGGGTTGATGCGAACGAAATACCATAGTAGTTCCTTGGGCTGGATCATTTGGTCCAGTAATTCTTACATGTGATGGTACAACAGAAGTAGCGTTTCGACAAGGCCCTGTAACTTTTCCATAAATATCACATGGGCGCTGTGTTAAATCTAAATACTTTACATCACGAACGCTTATTGAAGAAAAGCAAGCAGCACTCTCTGCATCCACTTCTAATATTGCAATTACTTTAGACCCAAATGCAGGATCTGTAAACTGTGAGAATGAACGGGTATCAAATGAAAATGGTATCACTGCTTCCATTCCAGCTGGTAATGTTACGGCATCAGATTTAAGAATACTACGCCCTGCTGGATTATCACCTACTGCATAATATGATACTGTGCCCGATGCAACATCATCTTCATCATTTTTGATAACGATTTTACCAGTAAGTGATTGAATATTTGATAAATTTTTACCATAGTTAAGAATATCTACAGATATCTCATTACAAATATCTATGGGATCATCATCAAATATTGCTTTTAATACGTAATCATCATAAATTGCACTAATATAAAAAGTATTAAATAATCTTTTATCATATTCAGGGCTATATGGTTTAATTACTTCAAATCCTTTAAATATATGTCCAGTTTTAATATTTGATACTGATACAGAAACAGAATCACCTTCGGGAATGCATGCTGGATCTACTGCACTAATATTTATATCAGCAGGCGGGGTTCCCATAACTGATACACTATGACATCCGTGTTTTCCTTGTTCATATTTTAATAATATACGTATTTTATCATATTGTAAAATATTATTCATTGATAAATGCAGATTAAAATAACCAGTGCCGGGGGATCCAGTGTAAGTTGGAATTGCTGTAAAATTAATTGAACCAACTGGGACACTGACTTCACACCCTGCAAATTTATAACCTTCCCGCATTTTCATAGGAAGATTTACTGCAAATGAATCACCTTGTGACTCACAATCAACTGCGTTACCAATCTCGTAAACTAAAGTACCACTCCAATTTCTAAAAACAAGGTTGTCCCCATATATTTCAATGGTTACACATTTACATTCTTTAGTTGTTGCCATAGATAATCACCTTAGTCAAAGCACCCGCCATCAACAATGGTATTACGTATATAACCCCCACTGAAATCATACCCGGAATTTGTAAAAGTAATTCCAGTATTTACTATCATATTACCACCATTATCAGAGAACATTGTTAATGTATTTCTTGATGCAACTGGAGATTTTGACATAAATGCTGGTGTTTTATTAATAACATCGCCATCTGCATTGATTGTCAAAATTTGATTCTCGCGAGCATTTGTAATTATAACATCAGTTAAATTATCCAATGTGTGAGAATGATTACCTGCAGCAACATCGGAAGCAGTATTACCAATCTTTAAAGATAATTCTTGATCAGTTAATGTTAAACCGGCGCCAGTGATAGTAATTGGTGAGTGCTGGTCAGGAATTTCAGGCAGGACTTCAAGTGGAACTTTACCTAATGCATCTAATGGTGCGTATCCATTTGCAATACCCTTGTTTAAAACATTTTCAGGTGTATAATCTAATAATGGTTCATACTCACTATGGGTATGTTCTGCGGTTGCAAAGTAATCTGGATTTAATCCATTGAATAATGTTGAATTAGTTGCAACTCCGTCTATTGGGAGATAAACTCCTGTGTGATTATGCCCGGTTAATGAAAATGCACTTGAATCTAAACCATCAAGTTTATCAGAATCAGTTGCTTTAGCAGTAATACCAAGATATAAATCATCGTGGTTATGAACAGTATCTGCAAAGCCGGTATGTGTATGAGATACCGTTGCGAATTCACTATCTGCTTTACCATTTAACAATAAACTGTTTACAGATACACCATCAATTGCTAAATAATCACTATCGTGATTGTGATCACTTACCGCAAAACCACTATGAGTATGGTTACCTGCAGCAACTTGACTTGCCCCAGTCCCAATACTTAATGCCAATTCTTGAGCAGTTAAGGTAAGACCATTGCCACTTATAGTAACTGGATCATGGTAATCTGGTAAATAAACATCTGAAATTTTGGTTTCACTATTTAATGGAACGTAACCATTTGCTACACCTTTGTTAGCAGCATTTTCTGGTGTAAATCCTAATTCAGTTTGGAATCCTGTATGTGTATGAGTAGTTAATGAAAAAGCACTTGAATCCAATCCATCTAATTTATCAGAATCAATTGCTTTTGCGTTTATTCCAAGATATGCAGCATCATGGTTATGTGTGGATACTGCAAAATAACTAGTATCGTGCCCATCTAATAACTCTGAATCTACTGCCTTTCCTGCGATAGGTAAATATATACCGCTATGAGTATGATTACCTTCAGCATAACTACCTGCAGATGTACCAAGTTGAATACCTAAATCTAATGGGACTAATGTAATATCTGCACCAGATTTTCCATTAACAACTTGAATATATCCAGATGGTACAAGAAGTTCAACCCATTGGACCCCATCAAATATGTAAGTCTTATTTAAATCTGTACGTATACATACATCTCCTTCATTTGGCACAGCAGGATATGCAACCCCAACAGAAACATCCGTAAGGTTAATACTATACATCATTCCGGGGGGAATCTTACCTTCGCTATTTAACGGAGCATATCCATTTGCAATACCCTTGTTATCTATGTTTTCAGGAGTATATCCGAGAGCAGTCTGATACCCGGCATGAGTATGGTCATCAGTTGCAAAATCACTCGCAGATAACCCTTCTAATAAACTAGAATTTGCAGCAGTCCCATTAACGGGTAAATAAATACCAGTGTGATTATGCGTTGCAGTTGCAAAATCTGACGAAGTTAATCCATCAAGTTTATCAGCGTCTGCTGCTTTTGCATTTATCCCAAGATATGTAGTGTCGTGATTATGTGTAGTTGATGCATAATCATTATGTACGTGTATAGAGCTTGCAAAATCACTATCTAACTTTCCATTTAAACGTGTGCTATTTATTGCAGTTCCATCAATTGCTAAATATTCTGCATCATGCTCATGATCTATTGTAGCATAATCGCTATGTGTATGATTACCCGCAGCAATTTCTGATGCACCACTACCAATACGTAATGTTATCTCTTGTCCAGTTAATCCTATACCATTACCACTTATAGTAACTGGTTCATGTTGGGTTGGTAAATTAGCGACTGGAACTTTACCACTCGCATCTAATGGTGCATAACCATTATTTACTCCTTTATTTGCTATATTTTCAGGAGTATAACCTAATGCTGCTTGATAATTTGCATGCTGATGTTCTGCTGTTGCAAATGCACTTGAGTCTAACCCATCTAATCTATCAGAATCTGATGCCTTATCAGATATCCCAAGATATGTTGTATTATGGTTATGTGTAGTTAATGAAAATGCAGTAGAATCAAGGCCATCGAGTTTATCGGCATCTGTCGCTTTTCCTTCAATTGGTAAATATATACCAGTATGATTATGTGTAGTTGATGCATAATCCGTATGTATATGTGAAGCGTTTGCAAATGCAGTATCGGATTTACCATTTAACAATAAACTGTTTACAGATACACCATCAATTGCTAAATAATCGGTATCATGGTTATGATCATCTGTTGCAAAACCACTATGGGTATGATTGCCAGCGGCGATATCAGTTGCAGTGCTGCCAATTCTTAAAGATAATACTTGATTCTCCGTTATAGTCAAACCATTGCCAATGATTGTTACCGGGGAATGTTGTGTTGGTAAATATATTAATGGAATTTTAGTATTGCTGTCTAATGGAGCATAACCATTTACACTACCACGGTTTGCAACGTTTTCAGGAACATACCCTAACTGCAATTGATACTGATCATGGGTATGGGATGAAGATACATCAATCTCAGATAAATCTGCATTAATTACAATGGTATTAGAGGATTCGATAACATCTACACCGTCGCCACCTACGAGAGTTCTAAATTGTAATTCATCCCCATTTTCTTGTAGGAAAACTTTTGCCCCAGTCCCAACATTAATTGCAGAAGTCATATCTGCAGAAGTTAATTGTTGTCCACTGTCTGTCCAAACGCCATTGTCCCATATCCAAATAGTATTAGTCGAAGCTACATTTGCATAAGAACCGGGCAATGCAGTTAGGTGTTCTATTTCTAAATCTATTTGAGTTTGGAACCAACCAAGAAAAAGTTCAGTGGTAGTTCCTCCCCCTCCTTGTGGTGGAAAAGCCATCTATGATTCCCCCTTAATATATCCCACCGTGTTCTGTGAGGATTAATGATAAACAAGATCCATTTCCATAAAATCTAATATTAATCCTTTCTGATGAATCTACCGGAAATGTAAATAATGATAATGCATTTACTGGTAGATTTCCTCCACTATTTAAATACTCAATCGTTTCATCACTTCCTACTTTCCGCACTATCGCGAGTCGTGCAGAAATAGAAAATGAACACGAGAGAGTGAAATACGAGCACTCGGTATGTAGCACCGATGCAATATCTTCAGATAGCATTTCTACCCCTGAAGATACCGGCGCCTTGTATAACCGGGCTCGTTTTATAGATCGAATGGTCACATTCTCGTTACTAATTGCCATGGCATTCACCTTACCTCCTCTTTCTATAATTTACTATATATAAATAGATACGTATAAATAAGATAAAAAATAAATTTCCTATGCCAACACCAAAACAAGTGAGTAGGGTTTTTCCTATTCGTCTGTTTTAGCAGGTGGGAGCAGGAATTCAGTAATGCTCATGCCGTTTGATAAATGGTGAACTATATAAGGGCAATTTTCATTATCTGGCGCAATTATGCTTTCTTTTGGTAAATTAATTAACACGGGTTCTTCTTCAATATCTACCCAATGAGGGCACCCTGTGCAATTTGTGCCCGGTGGGCAAGTTTGACATTCTTCGGCCATATTATCCTCCCGGTTTAACTGGGCATGTCATTTGTACTTTTGATGGCGCTGCAGTCACCTGCCCGGTATAGCAGCATGAATTACATACATGGTATGATAAGCAACCAAAGAAGCGTGGGTCACCTGCATTAACTGCAATAACTGGCGAGAAAGTATATGCTTCGAATAGTTGACTGTCCTCGCGAAAAATGCAAGTATATGCTGCTCTGGAACCATAACATTGATTATTTATCCACACCCCACCGGCTAAACTAAATATTGTTCGATATCCTGCATCAAGGGCATTCGGGCGCATTAATACTACTAATCCGGCCCCACCGTTCGGATTCAAGAATGATGTTATAAAAATACAACTATAGAACCAGCGATTGGCTTCGCCGGTATCAAAGGTGAAGTATTTATCATATTGATCAAATCCGACACCAGCGTGCCCTGATGGGGTGCATACTCCGCCGGAAGTTAATACGTTGTTCCAATACCCGGTGACATTATATGATGCGGGATTAGAGCCATCTTGATTACGGACATTCATTGGCCCCTTTCCGCTGTTAAAGGATGAATACGCGAGTCTATATTTGGTTGGCTTTCTGTAGAAACCCCAATAAACACTTATTACATCATCTGGTCCCATTCCAGCAGGGATAGAAAATGACCATCTTACATAAATCATATCCCAATCATTTGGGGTACCATCATTCTCACAGATAACGTAACCAGAGGGGTGGGTATATGCACCAGTATGAGTTGATCCATGTGAACAGCATGACATGATAGGGTCAGATAGGAAATCATTTATAGGAAACCCGTCCATAGGGCAGCTATTATTAGATTTGATAATCATATCAAGGACATATTGCCGCCCTTGAATCAGTGGTTGGCCTGTGGCATCTGCGGCGATGTTTGTAGGGCACCCTGTGCTATATTTTTCCATCTTCCATTCTGGATTTTGTTGGCCCGCTGTAGTAAAGTTGTCATAAACCCATAGACGCATTTCGTGACCGAGGATAGCAGTGCATAGATCTGTATTATAACTTCCTGCACGAGTAAGGTCGTTAAAGGTGTAAACATCCACTGGACCCTTGGCTAATTTGGTTACGAAACTAATAGTTGTAGTAGGGTCAATGGCATTATTACAACATGCTTCGATAGTGCTTACCCATTGTACTAATGGGAAATGGCTCATACCGGCCATGCTCATAGTAGCGCAGTAGTTATAGTCTGCAAGGCATTCAAATTTGACAAACCCATATTCATTTGTTATGCCAGTCATAGCGCTACCAAAACATTCGGGGGTTATGGTAACACTGGCCCCAGCTATAGGAATACCACCAATGTCACCATACAATGCCCCAGATGCTTCGCAGAATTCTTCATTTGGACATGGATACATGCCACCATCGGGCGAACAGTTATCTATATCACCAGTAAACATGTCTTCGAGGCTCCCCGTGAGGTCAGTAACCCCTCTGACATATACTATGATGGTGTTGTTTGTAACTGGCATCGGTTACTCATCTCCGGCATGCTCCTTTGATGCCATGTAATATTCTTCAAAACGCTTAAAGAGGAAATTGACTTTGACTCTGCATGTGGCTGGTGAATAGACATTAATTACGTTTGGCGCAATACTGCTGAATTTTAAGTAATCATATGCTGGGAGAGCTCCTCGATATCCTGCCTTTTCGGCTTCTTCGGCGTCCCTATAATTGAAGTATTTATCAAATGTAACAGCTTTCCCACTTTGCATGGTAAGCTCTTGACCGTTAATGATTACTTTTACTTCTGTGGGTAATGTCCAATATTCGCCCTCGGCAAATAATGCTTCTACGGTATGTTCTCGGCATACACCTACGAAATTTGCGACTGCGGATATACCATTATGCCAGTATTCTTGACCATCAACTATGAACTTTTCCATATGGTAACCCGGATCTGCGGCAGCAGTAACAGTTCCACTAGAACCATCAGGCCATGCTATAGATTCAGCAAATGAATATAATGCTTCTACTGGATTAGATGAAGAAGTTCCAATACTATCGGCGGTATTTTCTGCATATAGTGTAACTGTATAATTGCCCGGTGTAGTATAAGTGTGAGTGGGATTTTCTTCGGTTGAATAATTTCCGTCCCCGAAGTCCCAATGCCACGAATCTGCTCCAAATGCAGAGGTGTTTACAAATTTCCGAGTAATTGAAGTAGTTCCTCGTTCGATGACATATGAACGGAATGTGGCGGTGAAGTCGCCAACTAAGTAATTAAGTTTACTATATTCATGAATAGATGCAATATCTTCAGATAAAAGATTTTGTTTATAAATCATGAGTTCGCCAAGGGCATGCTTAAATCCTTTATTACGTATCCATTTTTGATTGGTATAATTTTGCCCATTTCCTGCATTAATGTAATATAAGGTTCTTCGTATCGGGCGACCATAACCATAGAAAGAATTTTGACCAGTTATGCTATTTATTGAAGGGATTGTAATAGAGTATTGAGATCCATCTGCATTTTTGACAGGAGACTCATTTATGTAGGGATACAGGGTGTTATTTAACTTTACGAGGTGCAGCTGCGCCCATTGGTTTAGCGGGAGTGGTGTTGATGGGGTATCTAGTCGATACGTATCAGATGAGTTGATGGTGATACCTAATTTTGGAATAGCTGTATCATCTGTGTAGATATCTATGATTAAATCCATTGTAGAGCCTAGATCAAGTAGAACAGAGTAGTAAAGGGTTTCTGATGAACTGGTAATTGTATATTCTGGAATTGCAGTATGGAACCATGTCGATATAGTAAAGTTACCAGATGGTGAAATTGGAAGGGCATATGGGATATATAACGCTCCGTTGTAAAGGAATTCGTTTTCTAATCTACCAGAGCGCCATGCTGCAGTTTCACCATATAAAATGGTACCATTAAAACCATTAATGACTTCACTACCGCTTCCGCACATTGGGTAATATGCAGCACCATTATTTAATACGAGGTTACGTAAGTTTGGTTTAACTGTTATAGTTTTAGTAATTGATTTAGTAATACTTCCAGAAGTTATTGTCAACGATGCGGATTTCGTAATGCTATGGGGAGTTTCATTGTAAAATATGTGACTGCAATCTTGTTCTGTATAGATTTCGGAGTCAATATTCCATTGATATGTAATGGGTAAAGATGTAGGTATAATATAGCTATTGTTAATGAATGATGCATAAAATGGAGATGGTGAAGAATCTGGGTATACGGTAAATCCTACAGTTGGAATAAGGAGATACGTATTTGATAATTCAGTGTATACTTCTGCGATGTTAGTTGATGGAAACGGGACATCGGCATAAAATACCTCACCGAGTATTATGCCTTTTGCATGATTGGTTCCGTCACTAAGTAAGTATGAGTTGCCTGTGGATGATGATATTGGCAATGGTTCATAATAATTCTTTACTTTGTTTTCATCATAATATACATCAATACTTTGGGTCAAAGAAGAATGCCTAAATGTAAGCAATGTCCATCTAAATGGAGTTATACTTACATTAGTGTTAAACGATATTCCATTGTTATATGTTACAATTATTTGATTATATGCATCTATCGTTGCACTAAAATCAATATCCCCTTTTAGTGTAAATAGTGTAGAGTCTTTGCAATCATTAAAGATGTAGATCCAAATACCCAATGTAAAATCAGATTGAGTAAAGAGGTCATCTGGTATAGCAGCATATCGGGGGGCATTGTCATATGTTATGAAACCATTTACACTTTCAGGGGGTATTATATCAGTTAAATTATTTACAGTATATATAAGATGATCTACATTTGGAATATCTAATCTACCTGATGTCCATGTAGTTGAACCAACTGGATTTGTTACTGTTAGATGGGCAGTGCTAATTAAATTGTTTGAACCGCAGACATCATTTACAAGGGGCCAATATTGTGTTAGAGTTTCATAGTATGGTGTAGTGAGTGGTGCAGGTTCTGGCCCAAAGTCACTTACTTCATCTGTAGCAAGAAATTCTAATTGTTCTTCAACTTCGTGATAGTTTCTTACATAAACCCAATCCACGTCAATAGTAGATTCAACCGTTAAAAATTGGGAACGGAATACAATCTGCATTGGATCTATTCCGGGGTGGGCCAGATTTAATACATCTTTGGGATTATCTCCAATTTGCCAGCCAATGCTATCAAGAGTAAATTGACATTCTATGATATCCCATGAGTTCTCGGTCCAATTATCTATACTACAGGTGCTAACATTTGTGCCATTTCGATTTACGTATTCTTCTCTATAAAGAAGGGAATTAAAGGAAACGTGTGCAAATCGAGTATCGTTGAATTGTAATCCAAATGTTTCTGCAGTAGTAGCATCAAACGAATGCGAGTTACGCATACGTGCACAAACAGCAATATTTGGACCATAGGATGCGGAGGAGGTTAATGTAGCGGGTGTTTCATTTGAAGTAGAGGTAAGGGTTGCAACGGAACTGGCTACAGTAGTCCCCACTTGTGCCCATCCAGTGAGATCATTAAAGGTAGTGTAATAAATGAAGGTTGCTGCTGGATTAGAAACACTCGTTGCTGCTTCGTTCCCGAAGTATATATATATATAATCTTCTTGGATAGCAATTGCTGGTACTTTTACCATAAACTTTGCAGTTGTTGCTGTTGCAGAGATGGTAGTGTATGGTAAGAGGTTATCAGATTTATCAGTAAATCGAATATCCCCGAAGTCATTCTTACACTTATGTTCAACAAAGACATGATTGTGGGTATCTACCCCAGACGTGCGATTAATATAGATAGGAATTTGGTAATCCGTGAGCTCTATATTGCTATTGAGAATGAGATACTTTCTTTGAAATTTCCAACCGCTTAACATGATTATTCATCCTCACCTTTTTTATTAGACCATCTTGCTGGGAGTTTTATAGTCCCACCGGTATTCCATTTTGCGTTTAGTTTACGCTTTATTTTGTCATCATCGCCTTCGCTCCAACAAGTGCCCCCGACAGTGAATCCTTTTTCACCATCGCGATCTCCTCGTTTATCAACGCCGGGTGTAGGTGGATTTTCTACACTTATAGACCAATCACCGGGCTTTGCCTTGAAGAAATCGATATCCGCTTCGATGTGCTCTGCGTCTATCCAATGGATGTTTACACCTTCTCGTCTAAATCTGGAGCCCATTGATGCATACACCGATGCACCATTTGCGAATCCTGTCCCAGTTACAGATATGTGAGTAGGCCCTTGGTAACAGTTATCTACTGTGGTAGGTGTAAATGAAAATACTCGAAGGTTACCAGATCCACAATCGCCTATGATTTCTGGACCACTGAAATGAGCATCATCTTCATTTGGGTTTATTATGGTAGTTTTCCATTTCCCTTTCTTTAAGTGATAACCATTGACATCCCCGGTTATAGAGGTTGATGTGTAATTACTTACTTGGAATGGTAGAACCATATCCCCTTTGGATATTTCTATTACACCGCCGTCTATGAAGTTGGTGCCAGTTATAGTAAGACTGGTAGTAACATTGAGACAATTATCAATAGTTTCAGGAGTAACTGCAGTTATTGTTGGTTCACAATCATGTACTACTTTTATACCACTTAACGATGCAAATTTGTCACGAGTGTCACTGGATCGCGGATCCTCCCAGATAAATTTATATGAGCCTTTTGGAATTAAATATGTATTTATTGAAGCGGTGACAGAGGTTTGATCATTGCTAATTGATTGGATTGAAGCAATTATGTTAGTTTCCCCTTTGTTAAGTGTTAATTTACCGCCTGCGTAAAATGGACCACCGGATATCGTAAATTGCTGATCGGATTCTATACAGTTAGAGAATTCTGTTATAGTTGAACTATCGAGGTGTACTCGGTCAAATGAGTTTAAACAAAATGCATTTGCTAACGTTCCCGGTTTTTCTACATCTGGGTGCACTCCTACACAATCATACATACCGGGTTTTTTATTTTTAATAGCAAAGGTAGTTTGAGCTTCTGTTGAACTAATAAGAGTGATATCGCCTGACCTAAGCCCGCCGGTTGCTGCAGTAGATTGTAATGTAAATTTTATACCCTCTCGGAAATTCTTTCCTTTAATAGTTGCTGCAATCGATTCTTCGTTGTTTATTGCACTTTCTGGGGTAAAGCTTTCGATGATGATCGGAGGGGCACTGATGACCTCAAATCCATCCTTTATTACACCAACTTCTTTGCCCTTTTCAACATATACACTATATTTCCCTATAGCTTTGCGCTTTAAGTTAAAATCACAGGTTGCTACGAGGAGAGAAGTGGCATTAACGTTTTCCCCTCTGATATCACCACTGTTTTTGTTCCCGTCATTAACTGTAGAGCTTTTGCTTAAGTAAATTTTATCTATTCCACCGAGACGATTACCTCTGATGGTACAAGAGATAGTTCCTGTATTTTCTCCATATGCAGGGGTTATAGATAATGGTTCTGGTGGATCGCAGTATACATTAAGTACTTT
>MWBK01000006.1 GCA_002069025.1 Bacteroidetes bacterium ADurb.Bin302
ATTTTTAAACCACTCCCCTACCGAAATAAAAGAAGTATTTTTACCTTTGAGGTAGATTAATCTATAAATTTTTAACTACTATTGACGAAAGGGGAGAAGTATATGAATTGTCCTGATGTAAAGTTTTGTGAAATGTGTGGAAAAAAAATAAGTGATATCAATGACCCCAATACGGATTGGATGAGTCATATAAGAATTAAATACTGCCCTGAGTGTGCGGCTTACCGAAGGAAAATGAATAAGCGCAATTGGGCTTCTAAAAATACGGATGCTCACAAAACAGTCGAATCGTTTCTTGGAGAATATTCAAATTTAATGAGAGAACAGATATCAGAATTAAAATCTCAGCTTAAACTAATTCAAGAAGAAAATGATTTACTAAGAAAAGAAATAATAACATTGAGAGGAAATATGTAGAAAGAGTGAATTGTACACTCATATGTTAGGAGAGAAATTAATGGCATTAGACAAACAGTATTGTATTTATGGAGTAGATACTTCTGCCTTTTACTTTGACGATGAAAGAAATATAGAGCAGAAAATGTATAAAATAAGAAACCAAAAAAATCAATATAAAACATTGCTTGAAGATAAAAATATTTGTGATGCTGTAAGATTTGTTTTGGAGAAGAAGTACAAGGAAGTATCAAGACAACTTTCAACTTTAAAAGAAATTCTCTTGTCAATGATGAGAGGAAATATGAATCGTTATAGATATATTAATCCTTTAAAGTTAAATCCTCGCAATAGAATATCTATATTCGACAGTGAATTAACTCGTTGTTTTGGTATGACACCTTTAAACCTTAATGTAAGACAAACAGTTGAAAATACAATTGTCAATGAACAGATTATGGTGGTATCAGTATTTTATTTTGAAGTTCTTGAAAATATGATTCACAGTGGATTTGGCTATAACGGAAATAAGTATGTGTACTTTGCAAGTAGTGCAGGTCAGATACGAACAAAGAAAGCTGTTTTCGTCAGAGAAGATTTACTTAATCTAAATTGGAACAGACTATCATGTGGTCTTTCGATTGAAGAAGTTAATAACAAAGGTGGCATGAATCTTAATAAATACAATGCGTATCTTGCTCTTTGTAATTCAGCAACAGAGGAATGGACTAACTTTGATATTGACCGTTGTATCGTTGTTGATGATTTTGAAACTAATGTTATTACCGAGGTTGATTATGTTGATGACAGGGATTATAGCATTACTCGTCAGACTATGCCTGTGCCTATTCCTCATACCGATGGATGCGGAATGATAAGTCCAGAACTGAGTAGTAAAAACTTTATGGTCAGGATGCCGTGGGTCAAAGGATTACTTGGAGTATTTGACTTCAAAAGATTTATTATTGAAAACAAGTGTTCGTCCATAGTAAAAGATATTTGGGGCAAGGAATGGGATATTATTGAAGATAATATTCAAATCATTCTTACTAAATCTCAGCTTAAAATGTATGCTTATTATGACAGTTGGGACGATTATAAGAATAGGTTTAAAAAATATAATTGCCATGTAGGTAAATGTAATGTTGAAGAAAACTACTACAAGAAAGCAAGTATCAATTATCAGATGATTCAGAGTTTTATTGATTATAAGGATTCTGAATTAAAGAAGATGTGCGCTGACAGCGTGAGTTTAATTAATGGCATTTGCACTGACAAACAAGTTCAGCTTGAACAGTTTGGTATTAGGGATGGTAAATCTTATAACAAGTACAATGGTATGCAGAAATGTCTTATTGAATATAACGGACTAATCAAGGATAACTTTTTTAGAGAGAAACTGCGTGATTCCAGAAAGAAACTTATCAAAGATTTATATTCGGCTAAGTTTAGAGTCAATGGATATTACACTTTCCTTTTGCCAGACCTATATGCTTTTTGTGAATGGTTATTTGAGGGTAATCAAATACCAAATGGTTTGCTTGCAAACGGTGATGTGTATTGTAACCTTCATGAATTTAATAAGGAAGTTGATTGTTTAAGAAGCCCTCATTTATATTTTGAACACGCTATAAGAAATAATGTTGTCAATTCTGAAATTCAGAAATGGTTTACAACTAATGCTTGCTATACAAGTACACATGATGTTATTAGTAAGGTTCTCCAATTCGATGTAGACGGAGACAAGACGTTGATATTACAGGATGATAATATTATTAGCGTTGCAAAAAGAAATCAAATGGGTGTTGTTCCCTTGTACTATAATATGCGTAAGGCGGCAAAAGAACAGGTTACAAGCGAAAGCAGATACAGAGGACTATCAACTGCCTTTACAGGTGGCAATATTGGAGTAGTGTCAAATAATATCAGTAAGATAAAAAACAGTCAGGAAATCAGAACACCTGAGACAAGGCAAGAAGCTATTGACTGTTTGAAATATCTTTGTATGGTAAATAACGAAGTAATTGACTTCGCCAAGACGTTGTACAAGAGTACACCGCCAAAGCAAATTAAGGAAACAATATCAAAGTATGTCAATAAGAAATTACCTGCTTTCTTTACTTACGCAAAGGATAAAAAAGAAACACAGGTAGAATCTCTTAATGATTGTATTGTAAATAGAATCTTTACATTATATCCAGAAAATGAATTTAAACTTTCGTTTGAAGATAAAAAAAGATTTGATTATCGTATGCTTATGAATAACCCTAACATAGAAGTAGACGAGAATGTACTTAGGACATATAGTGATATGGTATCAACTGCTAAATTGAAGAAGCACAAAGAAGAAGAAACCAATGCAATAGTTATTAATGATATCATTTCAGAAATGCAGAAATTTGATTACGCTCAATACGAAATATGTGATATGCTTGTCAAGGATATGTTTAAGGAGCATACGGTGTTTAAGGACATTAGATATAAAGAGTTCTTCTTTACGATATATGGTGATATTGTTTATGAAAACATTGTAGCCAACAAAACTAAATACGGTTATGTCTGCATTGACTGCGGTGCTGAGATAAAGAGAAGAAATGGAAATCAGTGTAGATGTTCTAAGTGTCAAAAGATATATAAAGCAACATACCACAAGGAATTAATGAGAAGAATAAGGCAATGTGACCCAATCCAATCTACTGATATTCGCCTATAAATAGCCATTTGTTAAGGATGGCGAGGTGAAAAACTGGGGCTATATGGAGAAAGTACAACCGCATAAGTTACAAGCAACTCTTAAAGTGATGAGGAACATAAGATAGAACTTGTGTTCCTCTTATCTTGTTATGCGTATAATCTCCCAATATATCATACCATATCAAAATTAAAAAGTCAAGAGGTATGATAAATAAATTGAAAGTAGTGAAATAATTAATGATTCAGATTAACCGTGATGAAGCACAGGCACTTATGTCTCAGGGTATTCATTGTCCAAAGACTTGCAGACTTAAAAGAGATGGTAGCAAGCGTGGCAAGTATTTCTGTCCTAATGAAGCAGATGCTATCAGAAAACTTGAACAGTATCGCAAGGAACAGGCAGAAAAGTTTAGCAATAATACTAAGTAATAATATCCCCTGTTATACACAGAGGGCTATCTTTAATGATAGTAACTTAAATGAATTGAGGAAATATTAATGGCTAATAAGAAGAAACCAGAAACAAAGATTGAAGAAACAACTAATATTCCAGAGGGATATGTAGAAATCACTCCTGAGCAACTTGTAGAAATGCCGAGTGGTATGCAAACCATAATGAGCATCGGACTGGCTGAAAGACTTTACCTTGAAGATAGGGCAGATAGGATTCTTTATCTTGATGGAGAAGTAGATGATGATGTTCTTCATACATTAATTCTACAAATATGCAAGATAAACGGAGAAGATTTTGGTAAGTCAAAGGACGAGAGAGTACCTATTACTTTAGTAATAAATAGTTCTGGTGGCAATGCAATTATAGGCATGGCATTAGTGAACGCTATTCAGAGTTCTATCACTCCTGTAATTGGTGTATGTCTTGGTATGTGTGCAAGCATGGCTTTTGGAGTATTTGCGGTTTGCCATACAAGGCTGTCTGTTGCAGATGCAACATTTATGGTGCATGATGGTTATGAATACAATCCTATATCTACGACAACAAAGGCACAGGACTGGGCTAAATTCTCCCCTCGCCTAACTAATAGATATAATAAAGCTATTGCGGCAAGAACTAAGTTTACAGTAAAGGAACTTGAAGATATGTCTCCGCATGATTGTTGGTTCTTTGCAGATGACCTTGTTGATATGGGGATGGTTGATGGTATCATTGGCAAGGATATTGAAATGGAAGAAATATTTTCTTTTATGAGTGATATGTCTTGCGACTGCTGTAATGAACATGAATGCTCTGAGAAGTGAGGTATGTCCTCATGGCTAAAAGCAAGGATAAGATTAAAATTGAAATAGTTGGCAAGAGTGGTGACGGAGTAACAGGAAGTATGTACTTCGTCACATTCAACGATAAACAAATACTTCTCGATGCAGGTCTTTATCAAACCTCGTCTGATGATATCCTTAAACAATATAAGGTCAATCATAGGAATTATAAAGTCCCATTTGCTGACCTTGATGCTGTGATAATTAGTCACGCTCACATAGACCACATAGGAATTGTACCTTATCTTTTTGCAAGAGGTTACAAGGGTAATATTTATATTCCAAAAGGAAATAAATATCTTGCACGAATTATGTGGGAAGATAGTTTGAAGATATTTGAAAGTGATTGTGTAAAATTAGAAAAGCGTTACGATATGAAAGCTACTCCATTATATACACAAGAGGATATAGAAGTTGCAATGGAGCATTTGGTTGAACTACCATTCGGTGAAAATATTGTTCTGTTTGATGATTTGATTTTGAAATATTATCATGCCAGTCATATTGTAAATGCCGCACAGATTTATTTGACATTTAAGGTTGGTGAAACTATAAAGACATTATCATACACAGGAGATATTGGTTCTGATATTGATAAAGATTATATCTTATCATACGAGCCACTTCCCTACTCTGATATTGTCTTGGCTGAATGTACTTATGGTGGTAGTCATAAGACACATAAACAAAAAGACAGAGATAAGGATATTGAAAAAATAAAATGTGTTGTTGACCAATGTTGCCAATATGATACACAAAAGGTTTTGTTTGGTTCATTCTCTTTGAATCGTTTACAAGATATATTAACTACATTATACAAGATATACGGTGATGATGAATCATTTGCGACACCAATTGTTATTGATGCCCCACTTGGTAAAAAGGTATCTGACATATGGGACAAGTTAATTGAAAAGGATAATGACCTTTGGAAAAGAGTTATTAATTGGAAAAACATTGTATGGGTTGATAGCTTTGAAAATTCTCAGGAATGGCAGAAGTTAAAAACCTCGCAAGTAGTAATTAGTACAAGCAATTTCTTAAAGAATGGACGTATTGTTTCATGGCTCAAATCTATATTACCGAATGAAAATGCGAGAGTTATGTTATGTGGCTATGCAGGTGACAAAGATAGCGTTGCGTATCAAATTCAGCACAGTAAGAAATACGTAAACATTGACGGAGAACAAATAAGAAGTAGAGCCAATGTAATGCAATTAGTTTCATTTTCAAGTCACGCTTGTAGAAGCGAGTTGCTTGAAAGATACACTTCAATGAATTATAACAAAATATATCTTGTTCATAGCGAGAGTGATGGCAAGAAAGAATTTGCAGAATTGCTTCGTAAAGAATTGAGTTCAGCAAATAAAACCTCAAAGGTTCACACACCTGTTATGGGTGATAAAATAACATTCTAATATTATTCTGCACTAATTTAATTTTGCAGAAATCTATTAAAATAAATAATGCGATATGTAGGTGATTATATGGCTGTTTATGCTATACCAAATGATAAACCTTTCATTGGACAAAACATCAAATTAAAAAGAAAGTATGGTCACATTGACATTAACGCAGAATTACTAAAACAAGGAATAAATTTGGAGGATATAACTATGAGTAAGTCAAGTATGGCAACAAAGAAAACAACAGTTAGTCTCAAAGGTGTTCTTAATATTGATGCCGATGAGAAGATTATTTATATTGTAAATGAAGATGGTGAAGCAACACCTATTTCGGAGTATCTTGAAGCATTTAATAATTGTGAAGTAAGTCTTTCTGTTAACGAAAGTATTGACCTTGCATAAGGAGGAATATGATTGGGAATCTCGGCTAACAAAAAGTTTACTCAATCCGAATTGCGAGAAATATTTGATGTATGTTCTCGTAAAGACCTTACGGGAGATTGGAATAAAATCAGAGACATATTAAATACAAGGCTAAAAAAAGATTATAATGAGTCAACGTATCGAAAGAAATATCAGTCATATTGTGATATGAAGTTAGCTTGTAAAGACATAGACCCTGATTTCACAGGTGATACAACTGAGGTTGATGTTCAGAAGCGTGAACTTGAA
>MWBK01000007.1 GCA_002069025.1 Bacteroidetes bacterium ADurb.Bin302
AATCGCCATATTCTTGTTTAAGGTTCATAAACAGTTGTCCTACTCGCCAATCAGGAAAATACACTTTATGAATATGGTTTAATTCTGCATAGAAGTTATTAAGTCTTTCGGGCTTACGCATAATTTTTACTCCTTTGTTAATTTAACTTTCTTACAATTTGATTCTTTACAATTTGAATTAAACATTCCTATCCTTACAATAGGTGTTCCTGTTAACATATCAAACCCAACTATACGTTCCATTTCTTCTACGTGAAGGAAATCTACATAATTGCATCCATCAATATAAAAAGTTAAATGGTCATAAAAGGTATTTCTTTGAACATTAATTGATATCTCACCAATAAAATCACCATTGCAAAAGTTGCCCCCATTAAGATAACATATAACAGTAAATACTGCCTTGTCATCTTCAACTGTCTTACATGAACATATTGCTTCAAACTGTATGTGGCGAATATAATAAAAATGAAACTGTGTGAAAACAGTAGGGTCAAATAAGATTATCTCTTTTGTTTTTGTTAGCTTCATATTGCGCACATCCTAACTTTCATATTCGTATATTTCTTTTACCTTGCGTGTAAATTCTACATATAATTCAATAACGCTCTGTTTAATAACAGGAACAAAGTATTCTTCAAAGTCCTTACGGTCAAAGTTATCAAAGAACATAAAATAATCTGGTACTGCGACTTGTAATCCTAACCGTAATACATCCGAATATGTGCCTGTTCCTTCTATATAGACACTAACTCCATTAGGAACATACCATTTGTTAGTGGGGATTACTTTAGTTACTGTACCCACACAATCAATTGACTGAGGTATTATTGAATTAACAACTTTCTTCGTTATTTCAATCGCATATGATAATACTTCATTCAAAATAAGCACCTTCTTCTTGTAAGTATAGATTTTTATTATTAATTAAAAGTATTCCTTCAAAAATAAATACCTGATAATTTCTGATAAAGGTAATTTCAATATGGTTTTTGTTTTCATCAACAACAATACTTTTAATACCTATCTCTTTATTTTCTGATAAGTTTGAATTACGTACAGTATAAGAGGATAAGGTGTATTTGAGTTTACAATTAAGTAAACTACTTTCAATATTGACCTTTAATTTGATTGGTGAATAACTTGGTTTAGCCATTTTATAACCATAAATATCAACAATATTTGTTTCAGTATTCTCTGTTGTTATGGAAATCTCTACTCCGTTTGATATATTATTAAGTACAATCATATATCCTCCTTATTCGTACCACCCATCTATATCATCAACTTCTTTATTGTTATGATACTGTTGCAATAATTCTTGTGCTTCGTCATATGAGTTCTTAGGTTTATCGCCCAAGTCTCCACTGTATATCTCATCAAATCTTATAGCCAAATTTGCAAGATTCTCAGGATTCTCTAAATCATCAAATGTACCATAGAACTGAATCGCAAATAGTCTTTCAATATCATCAAGGTCATAACTTCCATAGACCCTTAAAAGAATATCTAAATCGGTTCTCAAATTATCAATGAACTCATTTATTTCATTCTCGTAAACATTACGATACAGTTCATTTTCTTCGTCCCTGTACGTTCCCCATATAGATTCGAATACTCCGTCCCAATAATCATTCTCTATTTTATCTTTGGTGTTAAACATTTATTTCTACCTCATTTTCTTGTAAGACAATCCTTTTCACTCTCATCCAGTTCGTGCCACACGTAACTTAGCTGACAAAATACTTCGTTTAGAGACTTGTATGTTCCGTCATCGTTCGTAAATTTCACCCCATGTGTTTCTAATATTTTCTTAATTTGCTCGAATTGTTCTTTATTCATATTTAAACTCACTTCCATTCTTAGTATTTATATCTAATCCTATCATGAGTCCAACTTTATTATTTGGAAATAGTTTTTCAGTTGTTCAAAAACACGTTGACATTCTACCATATTTAATTGATTAGGAATCAATGAAGCAATTACTACGTCATTAGGCTTTACATCAAGAGCCTTTACGGAATTGAAAATCTTTTCTTCCTGTATCTTTCTTTCATATGCAGAGAAATCAAAGAGTTTATGTCCTTGTGTATATACTTCTTTGTCCATAAAATTAAGAATCTTTATTCCCCTCTTGTCCTCACCAAGAACAATAACTTCTTCCAATCCTCCAAGCTGACCAGTATATCTTATACATCTATCCCCTATCTGAATTTCTCTGCCGTAAAAATCTTTCATAAATGTTCACTCCTTAATCTAAAGGTATTCCATTTTCATCTAATTATTCATAAGTGTAATCCCATAAGCCACCACCTATCGCATCTTCGGAAAGAATTTCAAATGCTTCTTCTGGTGAATTAGCTTCAACATCATCCGTCATTTCAAGAACGACTGTTATTCTGTATAAAGGCATTTAATTACCTCCTTTAATATCCACAACTGCATACTTCTCTGTCGAGCCAAAACTCAAAATACACTGGACTATTATCATCTCCGTCATTAGTCTGTATACCAAAATTAGAATTGATTCTTGCACCATGTATATTATGGCAGTCAAGAATAATTTCAGCATCGTCATTGAGTAGTGACAACTTTTCTTTTAATTCTTTTACAGTCATTTAGTTCACCTCAATATATCCTCTGTAGTCACAGCAATATCAATGCCGCTCCACATATGCTTTATCTTCCATTCATGTAATTCTTCTATGCTTAAAAAGATGTTACCATTATATGTTATGATAGGGTCAACATCTTTAATTGCAACAACTTCAAGTTCAGTCATATTTATTCATCTCCTATGACAATATATCTCATAAGTTAACCCTCTCTCTTATTCCTAATGCTGTAAGATTAACAACATTCTTAGGGAATTTGCGGTCTATTAAATAATTATAACCACCTGTTTTAAATTCTTCTAAATACTCAGGGTCAATAACACTAACTGTGTTAGGTTTATTAAACCCAACTATAATGCCCTCAGTAAAAGAAGAATGATATCCCTTTGATGCTCTTTCATTGTAAAGCACTACATCTCCCTTATTGATTTCGTGTCCAAAATAATCTTTAGCAATTGTCATTTTCGTTCTCCTTTTAGTCCTCTTTCCATTTCATAAACCCTACAATATTAATAACCATGTACACCACATACATTAATACCATAGGAATATTAGGATTACCAAGAAAATTAACGGCAATCCATACCACATTTCCAATGAGCCATATTAACCAACCCATACGATTTTTCTTGGCGATAAATATATTACCGCCAAGACTTAATATCGTTCCTATAATTGAAAGAATCAGTATCATCACTTATTGTCCTTATCCTCCGAGGTCAACTTATCCATAGCATCCTTAATAAGCTGTTCTTTTCTTTCCTTTTCAAGTCTTTCCTTTGCCATTCTCATAGCGTGTTTACGTTCAAGATACTTATTCAGCTTGTCAACCTTACGCTGTGCATGAGCCTGTTCACATTTTCTTGCTTCGTCTATAGTATCATATACCTTATGGCATACCTTACAAGTTCTCTGTTCCTTGTCATAGTCAGCAACTTCCTTCTTCCACTTCTTATAAGTTGTGTTGAAGTCACCAACAACTGCTTTATTTGCAAGTGTCTCTAAGATGGTTGTGCAGATTGATTCACCCCAAGACTTAATAGCAATCTGATACATCAGATTAGTTTCTTCTGACTTATTAGCGATTATCTTAGCTGATGCAACAAGACAACCTGTACGTTCGTTAAAATCTTCCTTATCACAGGTAGTAGAGCCTGTACCGTTAATAGTCTTAGCTGTTGTTGTAATGGTAGGAATCTTTACTTCTCTTGTTTTCTTTTCAAGGATAGTGTTATTCTTCTTATCCTTATGTTCGATAGTATCAACCACGATAGCTGTACGCTCACCCTTAGTAAAAGTAAATGTGTTTCTCATTATTTCATTCTCCTTATTCTTAATATTTTCAAGTGCTTTCTTATCAACCGTAAAAGTACGGCATCCCATTGTGGACATTTTATCTACAACTGCTCTTGCTATATCAGCAGACTTATCAATCTGTGCGAATGGTACAACGAACTCCCATTTAGTGTCTGACTTTGAGACAAGTCCAAGTTCACTCTCGTTGTATATATCGTCAAATTCATATATCGGAAGTTCTGAGTACGGAGGATTGGTTTTATACCAACTAATATCACTGTAAGCATGAATCTTTCCATCTTCAATATGATATGCCGTATTGTTTCCATAAGGTGTCCAACACTTATCGGCAGACCACATACCATCGGGTTCAAGTTTGATAAACAATATATCTGCATCTCGCTGTGTTCTTGTGTGAATCAGGCAATCTATTTCCTTCTCTTTAATCTCAGCCAATGTTGGAACAACAGATTCAACAAGTTCAATGTCACTTTCTTCAACCCACCAACCGTGACCATCTTCACACCTACCGTCTAAAGTATGCATAACTGCATGATACTTTTTGAACTCTACCCCAAACGCATTACACTTAATAACCCTCACTATTCCCATCTCTTTATCAATGAATGGCGATGCCTGTGTACCTCTTACCTTATCTCCAATTTTAAATTTGCTCATATGATTTCTCCTTTAATATACATTTTACTCTATGCTAAAGTAAAGAGAGTAGTGCGATTTTACACCGCACTTGTTCTCCTTACATTTACTATTATACTATACTTTTCACTCTTTGTCAATACCTTTTTTAAAATTTTCTAAAATATTTTTTGTCCATGTTTGTCTCGCAACAGTTTTATTTGTATTGATACATTTCTTAAAAGCAGAAGGTTCAGCAAGTAATAAACACTTTTCTTTTGCTCTTGTAAGAGCCGTGTATAGTAAGCAGTTGTCAAGCAGAACATAATGAGTATTATCAATAATAATGATTACAGCCTTATATCCCGAACCCTGTAAAGAATGAATTGTCATAGCATAAGCTAAGTCAATTTGGTCTACCTCGCTCTGCATATAAACTACCTGTTTGTTTTCTTTGCCCGAAGCAAATTCTATGGTAAATTTATTAACTATTTTATTTCCTTCTTTTTCTTGGAATATGTCTATGATATATCCAATATCTCCATTGAACACATCTTTTTCATAATCGTTTGTTCTCTGGATTACCTTTGCTCCCAGTTTATATTTACGTGTACCATATACAATACATCTGGTTTCGTTAGGAAGAAGTAAATCCTGTATCTTTTCATTAAGTGAAGCGGTACAATTAGTACAATTACTCTTGCGAGGTACACCAATAAGAACATCATCAACTCCGTATTTCTTAACCGCACCCATAAATGATTTAATTGCAATGCTGTTAAGCATATCTCTATCATCACGAAACATATAGGTCATGTCGTTGAGTTCACCTGTTACTATCTTTAACTCAGGCTTTGCTATCGGATTAATACCATCTCTAATCTTATTAGCATCTGACAGTATTCCTGACTTCTCTGCCTGACGTAATACCTTTGTAAGTGTAAATGTCTTAATAACATTGTTTAAAACAATATCATTAAAGGTATTACCATATCCGATAGGTGGTAACTGACGATTATCACCGCAAATAATTATCTTAGTTGTGGGTCTTACAGCACGAAGCAAATAATAAAAGATTTCTGTACTATTCATAGAACCTTCATCAATAAGTAATACACTATATGGCAAAGGGTTATTTTCATTATATGTGAACTTGTTCAGTCCGTTGCTCCCCAATAATCTATGAATTGTATTAGCTTGGAATCCAGTAGATTCTTCGATAACCTTTACGGCTTTAGCTGACAACGCACAACAAGCAATTGAACAATTAGCTTCTTTATATATGTTCAAAATAGTGCGAACAGAACTTGTTTTACCTGTACCTGCCTTACCGCAAATAGCAACAGCATTACTATTTAAAGAATCCATAGCAATTGCCATTTGTTCTTCTGTAAGAGAATATCCCTGTTCTTGTTCTGCTTTAATGATACCATTCTTTATGTTTTCTTCGCTAACTGATAAGGGGTTCTGGTTAGAAATTTCATTCAGCTTTTCAATAATCTTGTATTCCATATCATAATATTTTTGTAAACCTATCTTCCGTCCTTCAATGTGGAGAAATGGTCTGTCTGATTCTTCATTTTCTCGATAACACTCGTCAAGATATTTGTGACACTCTCTAACATTATTAATAATTTCTTCTTCTAATACTCCCTTATCAACCCATGTGTGACCACTACCTTCGCCTGTTTCTGTCAAAAACCATCTAATAAAAGCCTTTAATCTTTTATCAGATTCCTTTAACTCAGGATTTAATTTAATCGCAAGAGTGTCAACCTTTTTGAAACCAAAACCTCTGATACTTGTAAGTATATAGGGGTTCTCAATTAATTCCTTTTTGAGTAGAACTGCATTAGGTTCATAGGTTGTGAGTTTTTTAATTGCATTAAGAGTAACTCCCAACGGCTGTAACATGGAAAGAATGTCAGAAATAACATAATTATTGATTACCTTTTCTTTTATCTTATCATATGTTATCTTACCAATACCTTGAAGTTTATCGAAATCAACATTGTCCTTACCATCCATAATATCTTCAACAATATTAGGATATGCGGTTATCAATGTCTTAGCTTGGCTCTCGGTAAGAATTGAAAGAAGGAATGATTCCTGTTCTTCTGCCGTTTTAAGAACGGCTGAATTGATTCTTATAGGCTCATACTGATACTTGTTATACTTCTTGCTGAATACAAGTTTAGCAACAACATCATATTTGTCACCTTCATAAAGTCTCTGCATACGTCCCGACAGGACTCCATTATAAATAGTATCTGTATGTTCTTCTCCCCAGTCAATGTTTCTACCGATTGAAATTTGCTTTTCAAGTTCTGGCATTTCGTCAGGTGTCTTAAAAGAGTAAACACCGTAAGAGGTTGCATCACTATAATACAACTCTCTTACAACCTCTACTGTAAATGAATACTCACGCTCATCAGCCATTATTTCTTCTCCTTTTTCTTCTTGATATAATTTAACCACGAATCATATGAACGCATTTGATTGCACACTACATTGGTTTCACTATCCTTCTTACAAAGCATAGCAATCTGACTACCCTTTTTAATCAAGTCCTCATATTCTTTAAGCTGTGAACTCCATACCACGGCTTCAATAAGACCAAATGATGAGTAGATATTTACGAAAGCAAACTGCTGTCCAGTTTTAGTTTTCTTTTTTTGTACCTTTGAGATTACACCTATGATTATACAGGTATCACCTTCCTGTACATCTTGGAAACTTGTATCAATATATTCATAAGCCTTTTCAAAAGGGTTCTCACCTAAGAAAATCTGTAACGCTTCAAAATCCCAAAACTGTTCATTCTGTAAATACTTTTCACTACACTCTGTAATGTACTTTTGATATTCAATTTCCTTTTTGGCGTAATAGTCTGTCTTTTCTTTCTGCTCTTTCTTCTTGTTATATTCTACAAGCACAGCCTGTTTGTCTACTTTATTACCAATCTTGTATTTATCAACATCAATGCTCCATACTTCTAACATTTCTTTCTTTGTCTTATATGTCTTTACTGGTGTATATTCAAATGGCGATATATCGAATTGAGACTTTAAATAATTTATTAAGCATTGCTTTTTATTCTTTGTTGGTATAGCACCTGCCTTAATTAAAGAAACAATCTGAGCCTTAGTAATTGAAACTCTTTCTGTAAGATTATCAATACTTACAAACTTACCGCACTTGCGTTCTTCAAGAATAGTGTTAGCAAGGTTTTCGCCTATACCACTAATTGCAGATAGTCCAAACATAATCTTGCTATCGTAAATTGAAAAATTCATTACAGATTTATTAATGTTAGGTGCAATAACTTCAACATTAAAACTCTTTCCATCAAGAATATACTTGTTAACCATACCTGCTTTATCCTTGTTTAGATTAAGCAAAGCCTTAAAGAACTGTAACGGATAGTTCTGTTTGAGGAAAGCTGTTTGGAAACAAAGCACAGCATACGAAAAGCTATGTGATTTATTAAATAGATAACCACCTTTGGTAGATAGTTCATCACTGATAGTCTTTGCAAGTTCCTTACTATAACCGTTGTCAATAATTTCTTGATACAACTTTGCCGATTCCTGTTTTACAAGTTCGATATTCTTTTTGCCAATCGCCTTGCGGAAAAGGTCAGCACCACCGTAAGTTCTACCACCAAATATACGAACTATATCCAAGAGTTGTTCCTGATATATCATACAACCGTAAGTCTTTTCAAGAATAGGTTTCATATCAGGGTGGATATACTTGACCTTTGAAGGGTCATGCTTGCACTCAATAAATTCTTCCAACGCTCCCATGCTATCAGGACGATACAAAGCAAGTACCGCTGACAAATCTTCCATGTTTGACGGTTTCAGTCTGGACAACAGGTCTTTCATACCTGCACTTTCAACTTGGAACACACCATCTGTAAGAGCCTTACAAAGTATCTCATATGGTGAAGAATCATATTCAAAATCAGGATTGTTAATATCAATATCCCAGTTAGTCAGTCCTGTATCTTCTTGTACTTCGGTAAGGAGATTAAGTGTAGCCACACCAAGTAAATCAAATTTAATGATACCTATTTCTTCAATGATACGTTTGTCAACCTGTATAACGTGTTCTCCGTCAGTACCAAGTTTCATAGCCATGTAGTCATCCATAGTAGTATCAACGATACCAACACCACCTGCATGAATAGATACTGTCTTTACTCTACCGCTTAAATGACTTGCAATATCAAATAGTTCTTTATACTCAGGATGTTCAATAACAAGTGTACTGTTATGTTCAAGACATTCCTCAAATGTAGGATATGAAAACTTTTTGCTTAACTTGTCCATTTCTTTGTATGAAAATCCTAATGTCTTGCCTACGTCCTTAATTGCAACAACAGGTGTAATATAAGAGAAGTTAATAACTTGACATACTCTGTCAGAACCATATTTATTAACAAGATATTCAACAACCTTACTTCTATCAGAAAGGTCAATATCCAAGTCAGGCATACTAATTCTCTCAGGGTTTAAGAATCTTTCAAAAATAAGATTGTACTTGATAGGGTTAAGGTCTGTGATTCCCATAAGATAGCATACAAGACTACCTGCACCACTTCCTCTACCTGCACCAACTTTAACCTCATGGGTTTTAGCCCAGTTGATAAAATCCCATACAATAAGAAAATAACCATCGAATCCCATCGTGTGAATGATGTTCATTTCATAGTCAAGACGGTCACGGTAAATCTGTTGTTCATTTTTATTGTATGTGTTAATATGTCTTTTGTTCCATCCTTCTTCTGTAAGGTATTTCAGATAAGAATAATTATCATTAAAACCATCTGGAAGTGGAAATGTAGGTAACTGTGGAGACTGAAACGGCATATCAATATCATCTATCATATCAGCAATAGCATTTGTATTAGCCAGTCCAGTTTCAACAGCTTCATATCCAATTTGAGAATCCATTGTCTCATGGATTTCTTCTACGGTCTGTAAATAACAACCCTCATAAGGCTCAGAAGCAGTTTCGTTATCCCTTGCAATTCTAACAAGCTGACCCTGATAATACAAATCTTCTTTTCTTGCGGCATGACTATCAGTAGTAATAATATATGGTGTTTGTGTCAGCTTGGCAAGTTCCATTATTTTCTTATTATATTCAGCTTGTTCATCACTTTTATGTGACTGCATTTCAAGAAAGAACCACGGAAACATAAGTTTATATTCCTTGATATATTTGATACACTGTATTAAATCCTTTTCTCTTGCTATCTTAGAAGCGAGACAAGCAGAGCATACAATTAAATCATCACCATATCCCTTAAAATCAGAAAGTTCTATACGTGGTTTATAATAGAATCCTTCAAGGTTTGATAATGTTACAAGGTGGTTAAGAGCCTTTCTTCCACGCTCGTTCTTAGCAAGAACAAGTAAGTG
Source organism: Bacteroidetes bacterium ADurb.Bin302 (assembly GCA_002069025.1). The sequence continues at coordinate 9,980 of MWBK01000007.1, forward strand.
AAAGTATTTTGAATTTTTATCCTTGATATTGCGGTCAAAACATTCGTACATTTCAACACCATAAATCATTTTAATATCAGGATAATTCTTTTTTAGCTTATCGAAATAACACCACGAATATTCATTACCATGTTCAGTGATAGCAAATGCTTTAAGTCCTATTTCTTTTGCTCTGTTAAGATATTCCTCTGGTGAGGAATATCCATCAAGAAGCGAATAAAAGGAATGATTGTGAAGGGAAGTATAGTTTTCAATCATCTTCGTAAGTCACCTCATAATCTTCAATAATAATCTGTGCTGTCTTTATGCCATTGAAAAAGCTATATCCAAACTTGCCGATAACATTTATCTTGTATACTCCCTGTGCATCTAAAAATACGTCATCTTCTGGACACTTGAACTTAATGAGTTTAATAGATTCATCACATATCATAGTACACCAAGTATCTTGACCCTTGCCTTGTATAACTATATCATCAGCGTTAATAGGGATATTTTTTACAAGCACATTACACTCTTTTAATCCAGTAGCATAATATGGTTTTAGTTCTGCAATGTCTCTAAAAAGACTAATATCCAAATCGTTATAATCTATTTCAAAATCTACAGGAATATCACCAACGTCTACAAGATTCATCTCTTGGATATAATCATCAAGAAACTCTATGCTTTCCTTGATATTATGTTTAAATATTTCTGCTCCACAAGCTGATGCGTGACCCTGTGCAGAGAAGAATGTCATGGTGTTCAACATATTCTTAAAGTTCTCTATTGGACTTGTATCAGGAACTCTCACTGAGCCACCATATACATCATTTCCTTTATCTCTTAATAAAATAGCAGGCTTATGAAATGCACCTGCCACCTTAATAGCAACAACACCTGTCATAGTGGATTCGATATAATCTGTTACATTTGTAACTATAACTTCGTGTTTGTCTTGTCCTTTATTTTTTATATGATTAATGATAAGCGGTAACTGTTTATCAACAATTGTTTTCTGTCTACCCTTTGCGTTAGAACAGAAACGAACTGCTCTTTCATATATATTTTCTGTTATTTGCTCTTTTGTTCTTGGCTTTGTGTAATCGAAAGTTTCAGATTCATCACCAATAAATGCCCTAAATAAAATATCCTTTTCTTCCTGAGAACCTATGCGAATTAGAGCATTAATGAGTGGTGTTATATAGAACTGTACTCCTATGATTGTTGTGCCATCTGGAAAATAATAGGACTGTTTCTTTAACATTTCTTCAAAGAAAGCATTTGTAATAAAATCAAGTCCTTTTGAAACAAGATATTTTGTTTCTGATTCTTTCATATCCATGTTATCACTGATATTAGCAAGTGCAACAAGGTCAAGATAATCGTCAGCTTCATCACACCACATATCTTCGTCAACGGCTTGTAAAAACTTATAGACTATACCTGCCCCACACAGATTTTTATTATCATATTTAAGACTACACTGATTATTTACAACAATTGCATAGGGATTGTCAATTTCTCTTTCGTGATGGTCTAATATGATAATATCAATACCTTTATCTTTGAGAGCCTTACACCGTTCTGTGTCATTTGTACCTGCATCGGGAATGATAAGAAGCTGTGTATCTTCTGGAATCTCAATATCATCTGTTAAACCATGTTGCTTTCCTGTGTGAAGTAAGTACGTCAGCTTACACTCAGGATTCAAGTTCTTAGTGTACGCATATATTATTGAAGCGGAGGTATATCCGTCAACGTCACAATCAACTATTATTGTTATATTTGAATTGTTTTCAATGTGTGACTTGTATACCTCTACTGCCTTATCAATGTTATCAAGGTTCTGATAAGGAATAAGTATATCTTCACTTACATTTATATAACCATTGATATCTTTGATACCTCTATTTTCAAGAAATGTTTCCAATGGAGTATCATAACTTCCATTTCCTAATATTTTATAATTCAATAATACCAAACCTTTCTTTATACAATTTGCTCTATGCATGGTAAAAAGAAAAAATCCAAACCATTAACATTACATATATATTATACTATACATTTCTCTCTTTGTCAATGGTTTGGAATATATTTTTATATTTTAACTAATCTTATTTGATTAGGTACTTATTATCACTCAATAACTTTTTAAATTTATCTGGCACATCAGACGGACTTTCCTTTTCGTCCAAGATATTATCTTTATCTATCAACGCATATATATTAACACTTTCAATAAATCTATCGGCTAATTCTTCTATCTCTGATTGCTCAACATCTTTATCAAAACAGAATATAATTTTAACACACAGTCTTGATAGCATATCAATCTGTGCCTGAGACACTTTCTTACCACCTGTTGCAACGCAGTTACGGATTCCCATGCTCCATAACTGCATAACCCCCTTTTCGCTTTCTACAACATAAACACATTGTTCTTTTTGAATATATGGTAGCGATAAGTTTAACCCATATAAAATTCTACTACGATTGCAAGGTTCGATGTACAGATATTTTAAATCATCTTCTCTTAGTTCCTCTTGAAATAACCTTCCTTTAACCCCCACAAGATTGTTTAATTCATCCCTAATGGGTATGGTAATTCTATTTGTAAAATCATCATATCCTATTTCAAATAACTTCTGTACCTCATATGAAATACCATCCTTTTTAAACATATTATTTACATAAGGATAGTAATATGAAAGTATTACTTCTGGAATTGGTTTTAGCGGAGCATTATCTTCTTCTGTATTTACTCCGCTATCCAGTTCTAATAATAGCTTGGTTAGCCTTATAGCTTCTGGTAAATCCTCATTCCAGTCTTTATAATAATCAAGACTTATCCAATCACACAATTGCTTGACCGTTTCAAAAAAATTTATTTTCAAATAAAATTCAGCAAGGTCAAATATGTCATGGCACTTCTTGTTGTTTAATGAACGTGTATAATTAACAACCGTAAGGTTGGTATTAAGATAAACAGTAACGGCACTCTGATTGTCACCATCAGGATTACCACAGGTAATATAATCACCCTTGTCCTTGATATGATGGCATCCCAAATTTTCTAATATGATTTCAACATAACCATTTTCTAAAATATATTCTTTCATCATTGGTATATCCATGCCATTACTTCCTTTACTGTTATTTTCTTACTAACTCTCCGCACTCTCTCCACGTGTTTTTATCGAGGTCAAGTTCAAATAGAACTTTAGGCTTGCGACCAAAACGATTCTTGTCTACATTACAACAATAATATCTATGTCCTTCTTGTAGTGGTTTACGTTGTGGCTCTCCCCAATCTTCATCAACTTGAAGATATTCATATCTATTAAACTCGTTTGCAAGAATCTCCTTAAAAAGCATCATGGTGTACATAACACGTTTAATTGCCTTACAATTTGCGATATGTGTAGATGAAACTCTATCAGGGTCAACACTTGCTATCTCATCAAGAAGCTGAATCGACAGATAACCGAATGTTTCAGTTTCTTTTGCTACCGTAGCCAACTTAGTAGCAGAGTTCATCATTGCCGCCCAATTACCAGTGTCATCTGTGTCTGACTTAAACGTATCATAGAACCAGTAATTACAACCCAGTGTCATTTTTGCCTTGCGGATTTTAAATTCAAGCGTTTTATCATCATAAGCATCAGAAACATCATCAACGAATATTGAAGTCTGTAACTCAGAATCAATCCATTCTGCTACTTGCATTATCTGATTGAACTCATCACTATTTTTTTCAACTCGTCTTATGAAGTCATCATCAGATTCTAACGGTTCACCCTCATCATTAACCTTACGATAAATAAAATCTCCATTCTTATCTCTATACAAACCCATATCCAATTCTGATTCATTCTTTTTGATATCAAAACCATGAAGTGCTTGAAACTCAGAGTTGTTAATGACAGTACAAATTAGGCAATCTCTTAACTCAGCAATATCCATTTCGTTAACCATTGCATAAACTTTTTGTCGCAAAACTAATGCGATATATGCGATAAGCAATACCATAAATCTTGTTTTACCTGCATTAGATACCATGCCACCAACCATAAGTGTTTTGAGTTTCATTCCTCTGAATACTTCACTCAACAAAGAAAATGGCATTGGTAATCCCATACTCGGTTTTGCCATATGGTCAAGTAAGGTTTTCTTTGTACCTTTATTTAAAACCTCAGTCTCAGAACTACCGAGGATAACTGTGTGAATCTTATCTGCCTTGCCACGAACCAACCTGTAAATATCATTAGCAGTAAATGTCTCAAACTTGCTATGCTTTAATATACCTGTAATATCAAAACCCTTACGCTGATACTCTCTAAGTAATGAATACCTTTTAAGAATATCATAATAGTTTTTCTGATTCTCAGGCTGAGAAAGTTTCTTCCAACTGTCGATGAGTTTGATACCACCGTACTTCTTAAACAGGTCAAGACGTTCCTTATCCTCTGACATAAAGGCTACGATAGTATTATTTTTAAACTCCTGAGAACGTGTCTGATACATTGTCTCAGCACAATCATAGAAGAATCTTGTGGATTCATCATAGAAATCATATTTGCTTTTTACAAGCTGTATATATTCCACTAATAGTTCTGGATTAGAATAAATACTACCTACAAACATAATCTCATTTGTTACATTGCTTACGGCTTCTATACTACCACCTCATATCTCATCTATTATATCGGATATATCTGTTTCATTTGGAGTCTGTATCTGTATAGGCTTAACTACTGAAATAGCTTTCATTCGTTTGGTCTGTTCTGCGAAAGTCTTTTCCTGTTCGTGAATTGCGTTCTGCTTTTCTTTCCAACGCTTATATGAATCGTACTTATTAATTAGAATAGCAAGGTCATAACATACCCTGTTTGCTCCGTACATATCCTTACCGTGAGTTTTGTTATACTCATACGTCTGCTTCAAGTAATCCATTTTGCGTTGCCACATATCGTATAAATCAAATATTGATATCTGTAATGGCTCTCTTGTATTCTTTGTATACTCGCCTTTATATAGTGAGGTTATTTGCATAAATACATATTGAGGAAGTGTGGACACATTGTATTCTTTATAAATAAAATCATACAATTTTTCACAACATTCTATTTCTTCCCTTGTTCGTTTATATCTTTTAGGCTTATCAGTTTTTGATTTATTTGCCATAACAAACTCCCTTCATGGAATAACAGGCAAGACTATTGCCTTGCCCCATTCCATAATGTTATTACTTAATACTTGAAATGGTATCAAGATACTTCTTTAAAGTCTCAATATCATCAATGTTCTTTGTGGCTGTAGGAAGTCCTGCATCTGTAAGAGCCTGCTTTGCCTTTGACTTCTGCATTGGATTAAGTGACTTCTGCTTTACTGAAATCTGTGCCTTGATATCATCAACTTCGCTTGTGGAACTTGGAGAAGTTTCAGAAGATGTTTCAATAGTTGAAACTGGCTTACCTGCTGAACCGAGAACTTCTCTTGCGTAAAGTTCCTGTTCCTTGCCTACTGATTCTACAAGAGAGTTCTTGACAATGAACGAATTGTTCTTTGCTGTTTTATCCACAACTACCTGCCAATCAAGAAGTGTGGGGTCAGTGATAACTGTGTTATCTTCGTGAACATGAGTTCTGTCTTTCTTAACATGAGCACAAACCTGTCCATCCTCATCTCTGAATGTACGAATTACTGTTTTAACATTATATTCAAGTCCCTTAAATCCTTCGGGAATCTTTTCTCCTGTTACTACACTTGTTACAGAACCGTCATTCTGCTTCACTGATACCTTTTCGTCTGTTTCTCTTGCTGTGATTACAAAATGAAGTCCTGAACCCATAAGGTCAAGTACAAGATTCTGTCCCTTAAAGGCTAATACATTATAGTCTTTAAGTTCAAGGAACGCTCCGTCAATAGCAACAAGTCTTTCCTCGCCAACTAAGCCCTTGTTCTTTGCACGAACACTACTTCTTTTCTTTGAGAACTCTACAAGTGACTGCTTAGTAGAAAGATTAAGTACAGTAGCACCGTCAATTACCAATGCATCAGGCTTGAATGGCTTGCCATCACCATCAAGAACCACCTCATCTGTTTCATTGCCGTTTTCATCAAGTTCATAAAATTCTTCGCCATTCTTAGCCTTGCGAATACACTCCTGTACTTCACTAAGGGACTGTGTGTAAACCATATAGATATTATCAAGGTTTACTCCATTAGCTTCAAGGTCAGCAAGATAATCGTCTGCTCCACCGCCTTCACCATCAATGAACATTACCTTAAATGGTGTTCCATCAGGATTCTTAAAATATGCCAACTGCAATGCAAGAGTTGTCTTACCACTAAACGGCGCACCATATTCAAGAATTGCTAACTTACTCTGTGTCTTACTTGCTTTTCTACCTGTCATAATTAATCATTCTCCTTTTTAATTTAAACTCTTTGGCTATTGTCATAAGACCATTCACCAAAATATTTTTCTTCTGCTTCTTTACGAATCACTATCGCTTCTTCAAGAGTATCAAATCGTCCAAGATATATACGCTTTTTATTGATGCTTATTCTAACTATCCATTTATTACTCTTTTTGTCCCAATTTACACCACTTATACCAGAAGAATTATCTTTTCTAATCTTAACATTTATATTATTTTGCTCTTTTGTTGCAAGTCTTAGATTGGATTTACAATTGTCCGATGTATTATGGTTTCTATGGTCTACAAGTAAGTTGTCAGGGGCATCTAAAATGAATCTGTGTATAAGAACAATCTTATTGTTGTACAAACCTGCAATATATCCATGTTCGTTTTTGTACCAACAAATATTTTTAACCTTATCCAAGTCCTCTAAGTCAATATAGAATGGTTCGTCTTTTTGAGTATACATTGTAACGCAATCACCGTGTATCTCAAAGTAATTGTATCTTTTATTTCGTATCGCTCTTGTTTCTTTATTCAAACAACCACAAGATTTTATGTCACCATTCATAAGTTTACTTCTTGTTACTTCAACAACATTGCCACATTCACATTGGCATTTCCATTTTACATAATGCACCCCTTGTGGAGTTATATAATCATCTGCTCTTTCTAAAACGGTAAGTCTATTAAATTTTTGACCTGTAAGGTCTATAGTCTTTCTTCCCATTCAATCCCCTGTCTTAGATGATGAATGAGGAATTAACCCCATTCATCATCATCCTCATTTGTAGCCTTACTTCCAACACTACCCCAGTCATCATCAGAATCCTTACCGCTGAACTCGTTCTGTGCCTTGTTCTTAGCGTTCAGCTTTGCAATAGCACCTTCAACAGATTCCTCAGAATAAAGTTCTGTATCAATACTATCCTTGTCTGCACCAGTAACAACAAGTTCCTGTACAAACGGCTGATTAACACGCTCCATCTTATTTGATTCGCCCCAACCGTCATCTTCATCCTCAACTTCTTCAACAGATGTTACAGTTTCGATATCACCATACACAGTAATTGCAGTATATGGCTTTAACTTCTTTAAGTTACTTGCCAGTTTAGTATGATAGGTTACAAATTCAAAATCTTCAATAGAAGAATAGCCAATAATCTTAGCTGAAATAATAAACTTATCTCTGTCCTTACACTCCTTATCCTTTGCGATACCCATGTAGACAATCTGCTGAGTGAAGTTATTTACAGATTCAAACTTATCTTCCTCGAAATCAATATCACTTGAACAAAGACTTATCTGCTGTGGAACGAACTTGCTCTGGTGCTTTTCCTTATATGTGCTATACTCAATCTTACCCTTAATAAACACGCTCTGACCATCATTAAGATTAGTTCCGATTGTACCGCAAGCATCATACTCGGAAAGAGTTTCCTTCTTGTTAGCAGTCTTGCCGTTATCATCAGTAATCTTTTCAAGACCAAGATGAACACCAATAAGATTATATCCTTCTTCGTTGAAGTTAAATCTGTCTGACCAGTCAACAGGTTTTACATCTGTTGTTTTCTTTCCATCCTTTTCAGTCTGCTTTGAGAAATGAACCTTGTCCTTTACCATACCATTGAGTGAAATGAATGACCTCTTATCCTTGTCATATTCCACACCGAAGTTTACCATTCTCATTGGCTTATTGCTCTTGGTGGTAATCTCCTTGTAAAAGCCATCCTTTGCTGTACCAGTTACAATTCCTCTGAACTGAAACGAGCCATTAGTCTGCTGTAAATCGTGATTGGGATTCTTTGTTGCCATAGTTTATCTTCTCCTTTTAAAATATAATTGATATTTATAAAACGGTTAAACCGTAATATACATTTTACTCTTTGTAGCTAAGAAATAAATCATCTTGACTACATATATTATTATACTATATAATTCTCTCTTTGTCAACCCTTTAAGAAATATTTTTTTATTTTAACTTATTTTCCATATGACTTCTATCACTTGCCATACAATAGTCAAGTATAATTCTTTTATCTTCTTCTGGAATATGCTCATCAACAATAATCATATCTGCTTGTTTTCCTCTGATAGTCGGTGTCCAGTGCTTCACTTCAAACATACTACCGTTCTCAAACTCAACACAAAAATAAGTTCTGTTGGTAAATATTTTATAATCGCAATCCTGAGTATCTTCAAGGAGACAAAGAATCTCTTTTGTAATATAAAGAATATCTGCAATAGGTCTTTTAGGGGCTATTACCATAGTTACCTTTGTATCTGAACTTCCTATGCAGTTTATAATCCCTGATAATATACTTGCTTTATCATTGGTTACTGTGATAAACATTGAATCACTCTCCTTTATTTTAACTTATTAATTCGGGATTATCATATTTATTTCCAATTACCTCCACTTCTTCTATGAATGAACGTAATGTCCACAATGTACATCCATCATGACATAGATAATAATTACCTTCGACAAATTCAATGATAAATGTATCAGTGCCAATTGACCGTTGGTATTGATTTGTTTTTACAATATCTCCCTCAAATATCTTAGTGCCGTTCTTATCAGTTAAACCTGTATATTCACATATGGTTTCGGGATTCACACACACAGTATCAGATGTGGTTAAATTTTCTTTTTTAATAGGGGTTAGCCAATACTTAAATATACTGCCTGCAAACCAAGTACAATGAACAAAACCATACTGCCACCCTTTGTTAAAATAATCATCTTTAAGTTTTGCTCGGAATAATATTTCTCTCATATAATCACTTCCAATCACACACAAGAATTTCAATATCTGTATCAGCGAATACTTCTTTAATAATCTGTTCTACGTCATTCCATTTAAGTCTGTCTAAGCCACAACCTATCTTTGGCATTGCAATCTTTATGTCACCACCACAATGGCTTTCTACTTCCTCTAATGCCTGTTTCAACGTTTGGAGTGTAGGTTTGTGATTATATTTTTCTTTCGTGACGAGATTCCACTCACCTCTCCAAGCAGAACAGCAAGACAAGATAGTATAACCAACACCGTTCCAGTCGCCTTTACCAAAGGATTCTATCAACGCTTTCTTAACACCCATCTCTGCAAACTTCTTAGCAATACCTGCACCTAGAGCAAAGTCAGCTGATATGCAATGACAAAGAAAATAGTCCTTTGAAACTGTAAATAAATCACGTTTCTCAATTGTAAACTTCATGTTATCAACCTCCTATATTAGCCGTTAATATAACTGCTTCTTTATCAAGATTAACCTGTGAAATATTAATCTTCTTTGCTTCTTTAAAATTATATGATGACCAACGTGCCTTTCTTTCAGCATGAAGTTCATCCTCGGCAATAACAACCATTGCATAATCGTCACCGTAGGTGTATTCACCAACAGGTAATTCAACTAAGTATACATTCATTATTTACTCACACTCCTAATCTGTTATAGGCGGCAGTCCTAATGATTCAGAATCGAATCGCATTACAGGTATTGCCCTTAACCCCTCAATTTCTTGTCGCAATTTTTTATTTTCTTCGGCAAGCAGTTCTAATGTTCGCACAAGACTCTTTATCATATCCTTATCGGTATATTCACTCATGTTTTAATCCCCCTTTATATGTGAATGTTTGGGTAAATCATCTTGAAAAGTACCTATTGCATATACTTCTGTTTTGCAACAAGGACATTTACAATATACTGGAATAGAATGTTTACTCCAATCTTCTTTGTATTCATTCTTATTAGCTTGCCATATACAACCACAAATTTCACACTCAAATCTCTTTATTTTATCTTCCTTCTTGGCTTTGGGATTTCCCAGTCTTAAAATATTCATACTTTAGTTCTCCTTATCTTCTGGTAAATATAAAGGTAAAAAATATTATCAATTGTATTTCCAATCAAAGCAAACACAAACAGCAATCTCAAATCAAAGTCAAACATCATAGCCACACCTGCACCAATTAAGGTAGCAATGGCATTAACGATACTTGAATTATTATCATATTGCTCTCGCTCTATTTCTGATGGATTTACTATCGCTCTCATTTTCGTACCGCCACATGACAAGTTCTTGGTTATCACAGAATAGATAATAATATTCAACAAGAAATAAAACTTCAAATCATTACGGATTAAAACATCAGCAAATAATATCAGGTCTGCTATTATCTCTAATGTTAAAAACAACCTATAGTGTTTAAACAATCTATCAGAATACATATTCCATGCCCTACAAAATATTATTGTACCTACACAGGCAAGTATCTGTTCTATTCCTATATAGAAATGAGGAACTACTTTAATAGTCTCTGCATAGATGTATGGATAGGACATTGAATAGAATAGTGTACAGATTAGATTGGACAAAAGCATTAAGTTACTGAGTTTCTTCATCTGTTACTTCCTTATTAAATGTTTCCTTAGTCCTTTTCGCCAATTTCTTTTTGCCATAAACTCAGCCCTACGCATCTTGGTAAATAATCTTGCTCGTTCGTTATTATTATCAAATATACTATATGAATATGTAAACTCATGTTTACCAAAATAAACTCCGTATGAACCATAGGCAAATTCAGTAGAGTAATTACAGCGTGTACAATTGCCATATTCTTCAACGACACCTACACTATCCTCGGTATAATACTCTACTATTACCTTACCACCACATATGGGACAAGTTGTTTCATAAGTCCCCATTGTTTTCACTCACTTTCTCATAATTATCACACGCTGTTTTCATTTCAAATGCACCATCTTGTCTTGGTTTTAATCTACTCCATCTTTTAAACTTTGATTTCTGTATCTTATCATACTCACACTCTTGCCACAACAGACCTATATTTAATCTTTCAACCTTAAAATATTTACAAGTCATGCATTTATATATTTTCTTTAACTGTTCAAATTCATTATCGCAATCTGTCTTAAATGATTTCTCTACCATGTTCATAGTCCACTCAGGAAGTTTAAGAAATCTCCACACAGGAAGTCCGTTGTAGATATCCTGTGTGAATCTATCATATATTTCTTCTTTGGTGCTGTAATCAAAATACTCTGCACCACACTTGAATGAACTAATATAATTATTAATGGCATCGTAATCAAATTCATACTGACCACCTATCTCTGTATCAGCAAAGATAGTAAGTATATCTATTATGGCAGAGAATATTATTAATTGTTTACTCATTTATCTCTCCTAATTATTTCTCGCTTTATAGTAATTAACTTCTCTATGTTACTCCTGTATTGTTCAATTAAGTTATCTATGAAATTCCATTTTGCATCTTTTTCATCCGCAATATACATTCCAGATTTATAAATACCCTCACCAAAACCAAACCATTCTTCAAGGTATAATCCGACTTTTTCCGCATTGCCTTTAACATACAAATAGCAAGCATCACTTAAATGACAGGTATTTGCTACATCAATCTTATCAAAGTTCTCATCGAACATAATCATTGATGAATGAATCTTATCAAGTCCCTGTTCGTATTCCCTACATTCCCTTTCGGTTTCAAACTCAGTTCCATCATCTGCTACATAACGCATAAACTTTCCTCCTTAGTATTCGTAATTAAAAATATGTTTTTCACTTCTGCACTCTGAATTAGGACTCATTTGCACCAACGTATTTCTTAAAGCGACAAACAAATTCGCCCTATCATCGTATACCTTTTCAGCACCATTCTCCATGCTACATACCTGACCATTGTTAATATAAAATTTTCTTTCAGTATCAAGAACAAAACCCATGTGAAGTTCTTTGCATAGCATTTCAAATAACTGCCATTCATCTATATTAAGTTTAACTATATGTTCCATATCATTCTCCTACAATCTTTAACGCTTCGTCTGCGTATCTCCATTCGCATATGTCTCCACAATATTGTTCTTTTCTTGATGCACATACTTCACGTTTTCTCTTTACGTATTTACAATAAGGACAAGTATACATAGCACCGAGAGATTTATTAAAATCCTCAACTGCCGCTTTCAGCAGTTCCTTCGCCTTATCAAACTTCTCCGCTATCTCCATTCCTGCCTTTGCAGAATTATTTAAGGCTTCTTCCGTTGCAAGAAAATTGTGTTCTGCAACTCTTAGAAGTTCTATAATCTCAGATTTGGTTAACGACATAAGGTAACTATCACTATATGCTTTATATCCCACTCGATTCATCTCCTATCAGCTTTAAAGCTTCGGCTTCGTATTCCCACTTGCAATCTGTGTATTCAGGATTATCTAAAGGACAATTATCACATTTGTTGTGTGCATTATCATCTCTTATCACGCATGAACCATATGAATCTTCTGTGTGTAACGCAAGCCACCGCAAACTCTCAACTGCTGATTTCAGCAGTCGCTTTGCTTCTTTAAGTTCCGTCAGCCATTTCGCAAGCTGACGATTATCGGCAATTATTTGCTCACTTTCTTTTTTAGTCATAAATTTAGTCTCGTTCCATTTATCATTTGCACCCATTTCTTCATCAGCAATTGTACGTTGGGTTGCTACTTTGATGTGATATTCAATAGCTTCATCAATCGTCAAGATATTTCACTCCTTCTGTAAGTTTATCAAATAGCTTTTCATTTTCTTTAAGGAAAGATGTAGGATAGAAACTCGTTCCTAAATAAAGTTTATTTTCAATTTCTCTAATAAACCTTTTTGCTTCTTTCAACTCTCTAAGCCACTCTGCAACCTCGGTAAACCATTCAATGCATTTGGCATTTGTTATCTGTAACTGTACTTCTTCATCAGGAGCATGGTAACGTTGTAAATAATTAGATATCCCCTGATAGTTAGCAATTGCTTCATCAATCGTCATTTTCATCCTCCTCAATCTTTTGTCTGTACGATTCACATTCTCCAATTTCCGATAAAAATATTCTGTCATTATAGCAGCATCCATCTTCGTGGTACTCACACGAATCGTAATCACAGTACACAGTCATTTTCAATCCTCCTGTTCTTCATCTCCGAATATTCATGACACGGTTCTGTATCACCGCAACAGCCTTCATCATTGCAGTCATTCATTCTAAACCATTCACAGTTCCAACATTCATCACAGGCATTATTTAAGTCCCACATTTTAATTCTCTCCTTATAAAAGTGAAATTCTATTATATGAATAATAATACTAATCTCATAATTGCAAATCCAACCAATACTCCTGTAAGAATACGTGTCTGAAAAAGGTTTGACTTCTGTTCTTCCTGTAAATGTAAAAGTTCCTGTTTAAGTTCATTACACTCTTTTGTAAGTCCACTCATTCTGTTTCTCTGAGTATCAAGTTCTGTAAACGCATCGTTAACACGCTTATTAAGTTCTGCCGTTTTGTCCTGTATATAATACTCATACTCAGCCATTAGTATCACCGTCCTTTGGCGTATTCAGTAATGATAATATCTCTGCTAATATGCAACCGTTAGTTACTTCTATCTGTACAAGCGTACCTAAAAGCTTTTCGGTAGCGGTGGGTGACTGTTCAGATACGATTTTTAAAGCTACCTTCGCACCATTGGTATAATTTTCATTTGCTTGCTCCAATATTGCTTTAAGTCTCTCATCCATAAAAATACTCCTTTCATCTCAATCCCCATAGTAACCTATATCTTCAAGGTCGTTTTCTCGCACGATTTTTAATTCATTATTTTCATAAAGAAGTTCAACAAGCCAGAAGGTTTCATGGCTATCTTCAACTTTAAGTTTACCTACTAAGTAAACAGTTCCATATAAAGTATGCGTTGCGGTATCACCGATATGTGGTTCTTCTTGTCTTAAACAAAAACTGCTCATTTTGCCCTCCTTTAATATTAAATATATTGTCTATAACATTTAAGGACGTTTCTTATATATGTTACTACAATTCTTTTCAAAATATTGTTTTAACATTTCATATTTCTGAGTATATGTTGCTGTGCCACAATCACACTGGTCTGTAAATGAATTATTATAAAAAGGGCATTTAGAACCACACTGAAAATTTGCATAGTAGTCGTGGCAAATCTCATTAAATGTTTTATCTACAAGAAACTTTTCAAAATCATTCATATTAACATCCTCCTTAATAAAATAAGACTTTAACTACACTTCGTCATAAAAGTCATCATGATAAGTTGATTCATCAAAATAATCTGGTGCTTCGCTACAATCATACCAACAGTATTCGACAAGAGCCAATTCCTTTATAGATATTTCTCTGCCTTTAAGTAAGTTAGAGAACAATCTCCGATACTTCATAAGTTCAGAAACTCTTAACGGTCTTGACCTGCCCCAGTCTCCACTTACCTCTTTACTGCAATCTAAATTATAATCAATAAAGAACTCTCTTGTTGGAGCAATTTCAAACTCTGTCTTTTCAAGTAGTTCTGCTATGTCCCAACTGTCATTGACATTAAATATCTTACAAGATTCTTCTTCCGATATCTTCATTCTAACAGCTTTTCTATGACAATACTCACTCATTATGAGTCCTCCTTTATATCAACCTTTGTATTAATACGAAGCACTGGACTATTGCATAGCATAGATTCATCACAAATATATTTAATACGGTCAATAATATCGTCTGGTTTATCACGTAATGTACTCTCTATTTCCTGATGTATTACATTTACGATACACTGTTCTAAGTAAAGTAAATCTCGTATTCTACGTGACTTTATTTTATCGTTATCTATCATACTCAATCCTCCCAATTTGTAGTCTTTACAACCTCAAACATTTCATCAATGGTCATTCCATTAATCGGTATACTCTTTACCTTTGCAATAACACTGTTCTTTGAGAATATCTGATTAACAAGGTCAATATAAAAGGTAAACGTACCATCATCACCCATGTAGAATCTTTCCCATTCTTCTTCACTCATTAATCGCTTAACATCAAGCTGTTTAATTGCGAGATTGTCAAATGAAAGATTCTTAAACCATCCTTCTTTTACAATTGTAGGGAGCATAAATCCAAGATAAGTTGTGTTCTTCATAAGTTCTTTAAGATTGTTTGAACGATATTCAAGACCTCTGCCTGTTGTTTTATATCCAAGTATCAGAATCTTTAAATCATGATTGGCAAGTCTATCAAGGTCGTTTTCTGTAAGGATTCCATTGATAGTATGAATAACTGCATTAGGAATAGTCTTTACAAGATTAATAAAAGCATCCGTAGGCTCTCTCAGTGATATACCAAGTCCCCATATTAACTTCTTATCAAGAAGTTCCTTGATAAAATAGTAGAATCTTTCAAAATGAATCTGGTTTACTGTCAGATTTGCAATAACTTTCTTCTCCTTTAACTTTGAAAGAAAAGCTATAAGGTATGGATGTGAAAGGTCATTGCCGTTGAGAGCCATTTCTGTATACGGATGAAGTGAATCAATAAACTTATCATTCATTATATCTCCATGCTTACCTAACGTAGTGCAACCCTCATAACAGAACTGACAACCGCCATCACATCTATCCGTAATCTTACAATCTACGTTTTCTGCAAAGACAGGTCTGAACTCATCATCCTCAGTACGTCTAACAGTTGTACCATCATCCCAACGTATCACACTTACATTTCCATTCTTGTATCTTGCTAAAAGTTTCATAGTATTTCCTCCTAAATTATTTCTTCTCCTAAATGGAGTATGTAATAGGAGCATATGCTCCTATATTAGTTATTAATCGTGTCCATAATAGCCAAAGGCATGAACTGTTTCACCTGATTCTGTTGTATACTTACCATCAAAAGTCTCATATTCAAGACATTTCCAGTCATTAAATTCTTCATAGGTATAATATCCTGTGTATGTTCCTTCTTCTTCTCTGGCTCTTTCTATTTCCTCACTCTTATCAACAAATTTGTGTTCCCATCTATTATAATATACCTCACCATTTCTCCACTTACTGTACTCATCGTCAGAACACATTGTAAGTGAATGAACTGAACTGCTGTTTGTTTCAAAAATACCTCTGCGAATTACTTCTTTCATAATCAATTCTCCTTTTAGTTTCCTTTTATAAAATAATCAAAGTTTTCTGAATCATGATACGGATTAAGTTCTTTACCATCATTACCCCAGTAATATTCATCACCTATAAAACAGGTGTCAAGATAATCCTTACTACCACAATTATCATTTCCTGTATAAACAACACTATCATCATTAAATAGACACCTGAGAAGTAAATCCTCATCTTCAAGTACAGCGTCTACAAAATCAATTGTATCTTCTGAGTGGTCAATTCCCCACCAACGAGAAGCCTTTTCCTCTGGCTGAAATGTATAATCAATTTCATACTTGTCAAGAATTGATTTCAGCTTATCGAGAAGATAATCGGAAAGGCTCTGGCACATAATAGCAGTATAAAGATAATCTGGTGTATCGACTGTACTATTCTCCCATCCGTATTCGCCAAGATAAAAAGAGATTTTCTTTCCCTTAACATCATCAACTGGCTTCTTTGAAATGCATATCGAATGTACACTTGAACTATTTGTCTCAAACATTCCGTTTCTGATTACTGTTTTGCTCATTAAAACTCACCCCTTTCCGCAGGATTATCAACCTTTGGTGTTGATTCAGACCTTAAATTATATATTTTCTCTTTGAGTTTCGCCACTTCTTCTTTGAGTTTTCTGTTCTCACAGTCTCTTTCGTACTTGTCTCGATTAGCTTTCTCAATATCCTGTTTCTTTGTTGCAACTTCCTCGACAAGATTACGGTACTCATGAAGTGTAACCGTAACTGTAAGTTCCTGTGGTGCTGTAAAGTTATCAAGATTATTGTTGTTATAACAATCCATTTTCTTTTCAAGCACAACATTGTTTGTAATTGTATTTTCCATAATCATTCTTCCTCCATTTCTGCGTTTAACCAATCACAGCATTTCTGTGCGATTTCTTTTGAACTGAAATAAATTATATTTCTCTCACATACACTGTCCCAGTCATAATCATATTCATTATCTTCCGAATCATAATATACATAATAGGCACGATTGTCATAATCACCTGAGAAAAAATCACCTGAGAAAACAGGCTTGTAGTCTCTGTCATAACACCACTTAAAAGCCAAGAGTTTATCATTGAACTCTTTTATCTTCTGTGCCTGTTCTGCGTATTCTTTTATAGGATAATTTGAATAACGGTCTGTATTATTGTCGCTGTATTTTTCATCATCTATATTTCCAAGTCCACCTTTAATGATTTCGTTGTGACTGTTAAAATAAAACATATCTTCTTTACTGTTAATACAATTCCAGTATTCGGCAAGAACACTTTCCTTGTTTTTCTTTTCTTCGTTTTCCTTTTCTTTCTTTATCTCCGCAAGCAGTTTATTGGTTTCTGCTATCTGTACTTTAAGTAATTCTATCTTTTCGTCAATGGTCATATTATTTCCTCCTTAATCAAATCTTACCTGAGAGCGAAGTGCGTTCTCATAATTTCTAAGTTCTTCCTGTTCATCTTTTGAAAGGAACTTTTCACAATACTCATCAATGTCCTCGATATACTCATTATCATCTTCGTACACCCAGTCGCACCATTCCTGCGTTTCCTCATCATACATTTCAAGACCACCTGTGTTACTGTAATCAGGTCTGATATGCTGATTATACTGAAAGCAATTAAAATATGAAAGTAAATCCATTGTTTTCTTGGCTTCTTTCACTGACTGTACAGGAATATGAATAGCATCCATCTGTGATACCCACCATACTCTTAATTTACTCATTTCTTATTTCCTCCTTATAAAATTATAAATTATTTAAAGATTCCATTTCGAGAATCCTTATACCGCATCTCCCAAACCTATCACGGTCATAAGCTATATTGCAATAAAGAATGACTGGATATTCATAACTCCACGGCTCACTATCAATATTATGTTCTTGTGCATACTCTTTAAGAGTTTCAAGTTCATTGCCATCTTCATCGGTTTTTAATCTAATCCCAAAGAACTGCTCCCAATCTTCGGGACAATCGAAATTATCTCTCATTTTTTCCACAAAAGAAATAAACTCGTCACGATTATTCAATTTGTAGAATCTACTCATTTACAATTCACTCCTTGTTTTGATATAAAAAATAAAGTGGGGCAAGAGGGAATCGAACCCTCGGTGTTTACCACATGGGTATTGGTTTTTAAGACCAATGCGTTTCATCCAACTTCGCCATTGCCCCATTAATGAGACTTCTTTTTACAAGTCAAGTCCCCAATATCTTGCGTATACGATATGGATATTGCTCTTGGAATCCATTAACACCACCGCTTAAAGTAGGGAACGATTTACACACCAAAAATGTTGCAACGTTGGTGTCATCCCATCTTTCTTAAAGGAAAAGCGATATTCCTATTGGTGTCCTCTATGAGAGTCGAACTCATACGCTTTCGCAACTGATTTTGAATCAGCCATGTCTACCAATTCCATCAAGAGGACTTATGTATGCCCTACCAAGTAGGGCTATATGGAGGAACACGTTATGTCAGAACGTGTGAAGATTGCTTGCCCTGACAATCAGGGCATCTTAGGAGGTGGCTTACTATGACAAGCATAATAAGTGAAGATATTGGCATGAGAGGGTGGAGTTGCACCACCGAAACTATGTTTAAACTGTATCGACTTGCAAGAATCAGGAACGCAATCTTTCCGCATTACGTTCACCATAATACAGAAGTCATTTTGAGTTTGATGACCCATAGTTTATTTCACCTATCTTCCTCATCGACAGGCTTACCTATAACTGACAAGGCTCTCATATAATAGTGACAGTAATGAGAATCGAACTCATGTCAGGTGCTTGGTACGCAGAATAATTGCTGTTACTATCTTATACAAGATAGAATTTAAACCTGTTCTACCATTGAACTATACTGTCATATGTATTATGCGGTAGATTAGCCCCTACCGCAAGGCAGAAAGGAGGTGTTACAAATGCATCTGGTTATTGGTGTTAGATTGGAGGGGACTACACAACTGTCCCTAACAGTTTAACTGCTATTGTGTACCCAATCTAATTGGTGGGAACAGAGAGAATCGAACTCTCAACTAATCCTTAAAAGGGACTTGTTTTACCATTAAACTATATTCCCAGTAATATGCTGTTCAAAACCACCAACCAAACAGCACTTGCGAACTCCATCTATCACATATCCGCAGTTCCTACAGTTCACTATCCTATCCGCATTTCAGCGAATCACATCATTGACCACTTCACTGACAAGTATAGTCAATTACCATTCCGAATTTCAATAGCCTTTGGCAAGAAGGTCTATCTACACCGTTTCCTTTTTCTGAAAGTAAATCTTTCACATCTTCTTATTTATTGGAGAGATGAAGTAGACACGGTTCTCTTAACACATTTGTTGTCCCATTGGTTAGAGCGAGAGGATTTGAACCTCCGAATGGTAGAGTCAAAATCTACTGTCTTAACCACTTGACTACGCTCTAATAGTTAATATACATTTTACTCTTTGTACTATTTAATATACAGAGATTAGGTTTTTTATTTCCCTCTCTCTGTATATTATTATAGCACATTATTTCTTATTTGTCAAGGGGTAAATTATATATTTTTTTCATTTAACTAATTCTCTTATCTGATTCTGAATATTCTTTAATTCATTTTGAATTTTTACATCTGAGATAGAATTGATAATAGAATCAAGTTTGACAATAATATCATTCACATTCTGAGAATTTGCGTACTTTACCTTGTTATTCAACACGTTCTTATATGCGTTTCTTTCTGTACGGTACGCAATGTAGTTCTGTTTGTACTGCGATATCGTTCTTAATGTTACCACTTTACCCATGCTTTCATTTATCATATCCTTAAACCAGTCGGGGATAGTAAAGCCATTATCGACAGTTGGTCTATGGGTCTTTTCATATTCGTAAACTCTCCCCATAAGTCCAAGTTTATACAAACTTGAATAAGTCAACAGGCTCATGAGTGGTTTTGATTCTTGCGAACAATCTACCTTGCCAAGTGCCTTATCTAATATAAGTTCGTTTGGATGTTCTGTTCTTGATGAACGAATATATCCTGTTCCTAATAATGGCTGTCTGTTTGCAAGTGTATCAAGGTCTTTATATTTAAGTAATACCTCTTTGTCTTTTGAAGTCAAAGGTAAATCATACCCTACAATACCATCATTCTGAACATCACTAAGCTGTAATGACATAATCTGTTGTTTAGTCATGCCATAGAATCCAAGTATACCTGCTACATAACATACAAGTAAAGGTTCTGTGCTTGATACCTTTCCTTTCTTCTCAGCAGTAATGTCAATATCTCTAACAAAGTCTTTCCATATACTATGAATATCATCGGTAGAGTATATTAAAAATTGATTTTCTCTTTCAGAAAAAACTATCCCCTTTGCTATGTCAGGGTTTGCATTTATTCCTTGCTCTTTAAGCCAATAAAGATATAAAGATAATGCTCCCCTTCTTGCTTCGATAGTGTTAGGTTTTTGTACCCAATCTTTTACTATCTCATTAAGTTCATCTAATGACATTTCGTGCAGATACTTTTCTGCGCTTATAAACTTATCAAAAACAGGTCTGATTAAATTCTCACGTTCTGGATGCTGTTTATAATATTCATCTATTAAATATACCATAATATACCTCCTAAGATATAATTGTACAGTATAATTATAGCAAAGTACCCACACTATGTCAAGAGATTTTAATTTTGTGTATACAAAAGATTCATTATTTTTCTACACATTGCTGAATAGATATCTTCTAAATCCCAATCGTTTACATATCTGTCAATATCATCTCTTACGTCATGTTCTTCATTGCCATAACATACTTTATTTATTCGATTGTTCTTTAATGTCATTGTTATATAATCGTACTGATTACGATTTATATTAATGCTATCAGTACATTCGTCAATGAGCGATTCCGCATAGTCTTTCATTTCAGATGTTGCTTTGATTGTGATACTATAAACGTCACAATCATAGTCCCAGTCAACATCTTGTTCAAAAGCCATCCTGTCAAGAATCACTCCAAGTAAAGATACAATTTCCATTTTCTTTTCCTCCTTAATTTTTAATAAGACCAAGCTGAATCATAATACAAGCATTAACTCTATTCATAGTCTCATCGTCTACCTTACCTATATACTGGCGAAGTATCGTTTTGTTGACCGTTTGTATTTGTTCTGCTAAAGCTGTGGATTCTTTAAGAAGTCCTCCGCTTTTGATGGTCGTATGTATTGGTAATGTTTTTTTATTCTTTGAAGTCAATGGTATTACCTGTACCGTTGGTGCGTGTGCATTACCAATATCATTCTGAATAATTAATACTGGTCTGAGTCCACCTTGTACGGAACTGTGTTCGTCAAGGATGGGTAGTCTTGCCATATAAATACTTCCTCTACTTATTAAACTCATATATCCTCCTTATGTTTAATTATAGAACAGATGTTCTTATTTGTCAATAGCAGATTGATGGAAATTATGTTATAATTTAATGGTAATTATAATCATTCTGTGTTCAGTTAGTGTCGAGAACGTGAACGTAAATATTTTTCTCTTTCAATGTTATAATACTTTTTTATAACATTAAGACCAAGATTCATATTCATGTCTATATTCTTTTTAATACTTTCAAAATCCCCACAATAACGACTTGTTGTAACAAGATTGCTGTGGTTTAAATCCCAGTTCAAGAACTGCATAGCCGCTGTGTGAGCCTGTCCCATATCACCATACATCTCTTGGAAAAGCTGTTCAACTTTATTGGAATATAATTTTCTCAATGAATGAGTAGCATATCTTACTTTACCATTTGTACAGTTTTCTCTACCTTTAAGCTGTATACCCAAATCATCTACTAACTTTTTTGACATAAGATTATAGATTCTTGAATAACTTAATGGGTCAAGAATTTTATTTCCGTTCTCGTCAAGTTCATACTGGAAGTCACCATTAATTTTTAAAGGTTTACCAGTCTTAGGGTCTTTAAGTTTGCGATAGTTTTTATATCCACCGTCAGAAATAATGAGCCAATCAAGCGGAGAAAAATCACCACTCCATGTTACCATAAGTACACACATCTTTATAGCATCATTGATATACATAGTACGTGGCTTTCCTGTTTTCAATTCTGAGAATAAACAGCTTTCACGGAACTTGTTATGCTCATTTAAAAAATCTATCCTCTTGATTATTCTTGCATCGGAGCATCTTACTCCCCAGTTTGCCTGTGTTACAAAGAATAATGCATCTCTGAATCCTTTATAACCACCTTGTTTGAAACAGGTTTCAAGTACCTGATTAAACACTTCTTCTGGTAGCGAATCCATGCCTATCTTTTCAGCCCTACGCTTTTCAAGTTCCTTGATTCTCTGATAGTCTCCGTCCTGTATGTTTACATCAGGAACAAGGTCATCGAAATCAATATC
>MWBK01000008.1 GCA_002069025.1 Bacteroidetes bacterium ADurb.Bin302
TGAAATAATTGTTGAAACAGTCCAACTTCGTATAAGAATAAAATACACCATATAACTACCATTGTTATCAATATAATTCCTAACCAATGCTTGCTGCACCATCTTACCTTCGATTCCAATTTTTTAAAATCTTCCACTACCTGCTTTCGTTCCTCTGATTCTTTTTGCAAACGGAAAATATTGCCATTCTGTCGCTCCAAATGCTTTTCAATCTTACTAAGAGTTTCATTTACCTGTTTAAATTGAGCATTTATTCCTGATTGTCTTAAATTACTTTCACTTTCAATATGATTGAATTTCTCTTCAAGGTATAACCTATAATCATCATGTGTTTTAGAACTTCCAGGCATAACTATCATTTTTAAGAATAAACCTCATTTCCTAATATCACTTTCATTTCTTGTCGTATGCGATGTAACCTACACCTCATAGCTATATTAGAAATTCCCAATTCCTCAGAAATATCCGCATTTGTGTAACCTTCTATATGCAATCGCAACAATTCTTTTCTACTTTCTGACAATTGATCTATGCCACTTTCAATGTATGCTATCTCTTCTTTACTTTGCAATTGTCTTTCAGGATTAGAATCACTGACAGATAACTTATTTTTAAACAAATCAACATCAATATCAAGCGGAATTCTATACTTTTGAGACCGTATGTAATCAACAGCAGTATTACGGGCAATATTAAATAACCATGTCACAAATTTATGAGTAGGCCGGTATTGATTAATATTAGTAATAGTTTTTTGAAGAGTAATCATAGTCAAATCTTCAGTATCAGGAATATTGCAAACAAACTGATATATAAAATAAGATACTCTGGATTGATACTTTTTAACCAATTCTATAGGTCCTTTACGATCCCCTTCCTTTATCGCTCGTATGATCTGCTCGTCTGACATCATTTCACTCCTGTTCTATATAACTTACATATTCTGCAAATTCTTCATCGGATAACATTATTGTATTATTGAAATACCTCAGCCTATCAACTACTGTACTATCGGCAAATTCTAACCCCTGTGTCCAGCTTTGGTCATACATCCACTTAGCAATGCCGTGTACCTTGATAGCTGCTTCCCAGTTGCGGTATAGATTAACTACATCCTCATCTGTCATACTTATTGGCCCCTGTGGCCATTCAAGAATGGGTGGTATCGTATCAAGCAATGTAACGCTAAAAGTCACCTCTGTTGAATTATGGAATACATCTTCCGCTCGGATAGTCACATTCACTATCTGATTCTGTGCGTCGAGTACATGCCCTGGCTCTGGTGTCTGTGTGACTGCAAACAATTCGCAGTTGTCCGAAGCCACTACCTGTTCAAGGTAATTTGGTAACTGTGCTTGACAGTCAGCATCCGCATATATCACCTGTGGCGGGATCTGTGAGAGTACACATTTACAACTTGTAAATGCTACTGCTACTAAAAGAATTAAAAGTTTTTTCATAATATTTTTTATTAATTATTCTGTTGTCATTATATTACCGTCACTGTCAATTATCAAGTTGTACCCACGTTGAGCCGTTGTAAACGTATAGGTGGTGGTCTGTATCCATATATATAGTTCCTTCTGTGGGTGATCCGGGAGGGGATGCAACAGGTGTTAATTTTAAGTAGGCTTCCCCGAAATCAACACTTACCCCGTCACCTGTGTATTGAACAGCCCTGCCGGAACCTGTATTGGGAAGCCAAAGTGAATTAGTAGCATCATAATTGTTGTTATAAACTGTTCCCGTTCCTGCATCCTGAACCATACCCGGAGCATTTTGAGCATAGAGATGATTATTTATAATCCTGTTATAATTACAGCCTGCACCTATTCTGATTGGATAAGCATAACGACCTCCCCTTAGTGTATTATTAGTTACTGTATTGTAAGTTGAACCATCACCATCATCATACCAAAACCAAAGAGCATACGCATTGATACGTGACTGAACCACATTATTTGCTATGTAATTATAATCTCCCATATTGACATATACTCCCACAAGAGATGTGTTTAAAATGGTGTTATTTACAATCTTCATAGAATCCCCATAATTTGAAATTCCATACTGAGCAGAATCAATAGTACATCCATCAATTACACAACCCGTTGAACCGCCCTCCATTTTATTGCTCATGACACCGACTGTCATCCCTGCCCCCTTAATAGTTGTATTATATATTTTATGGAATTTAGGGCGAGGATAATCAACATGAGATTCAAAAGATATTCCAACTTTAGTATTTCCGCTTCCTTTTGTGCCTGTTACATATTTAATAAGAGAATTACTTACCGTTGCATTTTCTCCGTATAATGCAATACCGACATCAGAAGCCCCCTCTAGTAAAGATTCATTTACTTCGCAAAATTTGGTTCCCAAAGAATAAGTCACATTATTCCAGTAGTTGTCTTTAAAGTGACAGTTATCTATTTTTAAATAATGAGTAGTTCCATGAGCCCTGACTCCAAACATCGTAAAATCGTGTATGAAACAATTTTCAACTCGACTATGTTTGCTTGAATAAAAATGAATACCGTTACAAATTGCCGTTACAGTTGTACCATCATCTATTTTTGTCTGATTAGCTCCATTGCCATCTAACTCTAAATCCTTTAATACAAAATGATCAATATTTCGAACCTGGACAAACCCATAAAAAGTGGTCTTGCCAACATCCATATTGTCTTTCATTTTTAATATGGTTTTATACCTTCCTGCACCCTGAAGGGTTATATTATCATAAGGCACTCTCATTGTGTCTACTCCCTCATAAGTCCCTGCTGCTATAAATATCTTCCCTCCGGTTGTCAGTTCTCCCATAGCCGAATTGAGCACTTCAGAAAGTAATGCATCTGAATAAGCTGTTAAAGAAGTATTCGGCGAAGGTCTGGCATAGACTGTACCTCCTGATTCCTCTATGTAATAGTCGTATTCCTCATATTGGCGAGCTGTGAGCTGTGTCTGAATATTACTTGTTACATTATCAACATAGCCTATTTCTGTTGAGCTAACGTCACCTATCGAAGTGGCTGTTGGTAGTGTTACCGTTCCTGTCAGTGTTGGTGAGGCACTAAATACAAGATTGCCTGTGCCTGTTGACCCTGTTGCCTGATCGAGTGACACGTCGTTCATCACCTCAATGGCTGCATTTACTTTCTGGAAGGCTGTTCTTAACGGATCACCTGTGCCGTCATTTGGTGCAGCACCAACATTCACCGTTTCAAGAGCACGGGTACTGGTAAGCGGCTGTTTCGTCTTACAAGAAAAAACAAGGGCCGCAATCATCATTAACAATAAAATTTTTTTCATCATCATTAACAATAAAATTTTTTTCATCATCATTTATATTGTAGCATCATTATCTGCTGTTATTACTGTTGTATCAGCAGTTACCTCTGTTGTATCAGCCGTAACTCCCGATCCGGACATTATATCATATAACGTTATTTCACCCGTTATTTGTATAGATACCGATACATCCATTTTATCAGCTGCTTCAACTTCAAGTGGCAAGTCAATTACAAATCCTTCAAAACTTAACATTGTTCCATCTTCATCTGGTAATGTAATACGATAATTACGAGCAACATCAAGTTCAAAATCAGATTTCATCAATTCAAAACCATTACGAAAGAAATTCATTACAAATTCAAGAGTACCACCATCTATAAACCCTGTAATGAATTCATCATAACCGGCAGCAGTATCCAATGAAG
>MWBK01000009.1 GCA_002069025.1 Bacteroidetes bacterium ADurb.Bin302
AAAACCATTCAGCTTCAAATGCCATCGCTTTTAATATAAATGACGAATCACAGCGGAAATCAGAAATCTCTAAGGCTGACATTGTAATTTCTTTGCTCCCACCTTCACTTCATGCTATCGCAGCCGTAGAGTGTCTATCAGAAGGTAAAAATTTAGTTACAGCATCGTATGTTTCCGAACAGATGAATGCATTAAACAATGATGTAAAAAACAAAAATCTTATTTTTTTAAATGAGTGTGGACTTGACCCCGGAATAGATCACATGTCAGCAATGCAAATAATACATGTTTTGCAAGCAAAAGGCGCTGAGATTATCTCGTTTAAATCTTACACAGGTGGATTAATATCACCTGGGTCAAATAACAACCCATGGGGATATAAATTTACATGGAATCCAAAGAATGTTATTCTTGCCGGACAAGGCACAGCGCTTTACAGACAAAACCGAAACAATAAATTCACACCATACCATCGTTTGTTTTCACAAATAGAAAAAATAAATATTTCCGGTACAGGTCAGTTTGAAGGTTATGCTAATAGAAATTCAAATGCCTATATTGAAACTTATAATCTACAAAATATTTCAACCCTACTGCGTGGAACATTAAGATATGCCGGCTATTGTTCAGCTTGGAATCTCTTTGTTCATCTCGGTATTACTGATGACACATATATTATCAATACATCTTCCCTGACCTACCACGATTGGATTTCATCCTACTTACCTGACAACGAAAAATCCTTAATCCAAAATCTACAATCACAATTTTCATATTTAAATCTTTCAACCGCAGATTGGGAAAGAATAAAATGGTCAGGTATTTTAGACAAAACACCTATTCCGTTAAGCAGTGGAACACCGGCAGAGATTTTATTAAATTTATTAGAATCAAAATGGAAAATGGAACTTGGTGATTTAGACCTTGTAGTAATGCAACATATTTTTGAATATATCCTAAATGGGAAAACTCAAACACATGTTTCGTCACTAAGCGTAAAAGGCGAAAACGAGACAGCAACTGCTATGTCTAAAACTGTTGGATTACCAATGGCAATAGCAGCAAAACTAATTCTTAATGGTAAAGTCAAAACCAAGGGAGTGGCTATACCTGTAGTTGCAGAAATTTATGAGCCTTTGCTACATGAACTTGCTCAAATGGGTATAGTTTTTATCGAAGAACATATATACTGAAGAAATTTATCGCTAACCTTTCAAATTACACACTAATGATATAGTGCCCTATTAAATTTCCTTGATTCCATCACTTTTCCACCTTCACTTTTACTTATTCTGAATTTCAACATCATTTTTCGATTATACTTCCTTCCACTTGTTTGGTTATTAATTGGATTTAGACTATTGAATGGTTTTTAATTGCATGGCAATATTTATATCAACATAGTGTTATTCAAATTATTACTTATATGTATATTTGTTGAAAATAATAAAATTATGAAAACACTTAAGATTTGCTTAGTGGGAATATTTCTGTCCACTTCGTACAGCAACGCGCAATCTATTGTATCAATCACACCCAATTCTGTTCAACCTGGGCAAGTCCTCAACGCCTTAATAACAGGCTCTGGAACTAGCTTCCTTAATGGTCCTGGTATCACAAACACTCGGCTTAATTTAGGAGGTTCTATTATCCCCTCCGATTCCGCATCAATAAATACCATTGACAACCTGCATTTCACTGCATCTTTTTCAATTCCTTCAACAGGAATACCATTAGGTATATATGATTTGTCCGTTGAAGTTTTTGATTCGGTTGCTGGATTCCCAATTATTTATAACTTGTCTCAGGCAGTAACCGTTGGAACAATTGATGGTTATATTACTGGCCAGGCTTATGAAGATTTGAACCAAAACGGAGTTAAAGATCCTGCTGAACAAGGTCTTGCAAATGTTGGGATCCATAATATGCCATCCAATTACTCTACTCTTACAGATAGCCTTGGAAACTACTCTTTTAGTGTAGCAAATGGAAACTATACGATATCATGTGTCGATTCAAGTATTACAGACTATTTGTTCTCAACATCATCACCTTCGTACAATGTAATAATTAATAATAACAATTCAGCATCAAACGACTTCGGCCTGAGAAGAGGATTATTATCTGTAGCCCCATCAGTGGTTATTCAAGATGAAACAGCAAACTTTACAGTTGTTTCTGATTCGATATTTCAAACATCATCCTTCCCTTTTGGAAATATTAATACTGCTGAGATAATCCAGCCTGGAGGTAGTTCAATAAGCTATTCCGCAACTATATCAAGTATTCATGTAATAAATAATAATATACTTAACTTTTCAATTTCCATTCCATATTATGCAGTACCGGGCCTTTATGATTTAATTATTTATACCAATCCCCCTTTTCTTGGCGGCCATAAATTACCTGGCTGTATTGCTGTTATTGCTGCACCGTCAAAAGTAGAAGGAAAATTTTATTTCGATAGTAACGCAAATGGAATTTATGATTCAATTGTGGATATACCAATGCCCAGTCAGTCAGT
>MWBK01000010.1 GCA_002069025.1 Bacteroidetes bacterium ADurb.Bin302
AAAACGATTGGGCTATGCTAAAATGAAATTAGATACTTTAGAAAGATTGCAAGCTGCTATATATTTATACCTCAAACATGGGTTTGAAATCACTACTGCATACTACCACAATCCTTTGCCAGAAGTTGTGTATATGGAAAAGTTGCTTTTTTCTTAAAATAGGATGAAAGGATGAACATAGCCCAATAAGTATGTACATTGCATCGTTGAAAAACATATTCACTATAGTATTTATTGCACTTTTTGCTGCATCCAATTTATTGATGCCCTATGCTAATTTTGATGATACTAAATCTTTGGGTATTGTTTACAACAATTGCTTGGCCAATGATGCTGATATGAATTTTTTAGAGTTCATAGGAGAGAAATTACTAGCTGCAGGTTTTGAAGATGAGGACGAAGAAGAGGGATCAGAAGCAAAAGCTCATGCGCCAATTGATGGAACAGTGATTGTTCAAATTCAAAGTGGTGTAATGTATCACCCTACACAGCAATTGGTGCAATTAGCGCATATGCCTACTATTCGTCTTGTAATCCCACTAGAAAATAGTTCAGTTCGTTCACAAGAATTTCATCCCTTTATATTCCATCCTCCAGCAATAACAGCTGCATAATGCCATTAATTTGCTACCATTTTGTATGGTGGCTATCTATTTATTTAAATCAACTATATGAAAAATGGTTTCATCATAGCCATGGTATGTCTTTGCTTAAGTGCGAACGTATCAGCGCAAAAAACAATTGTTACTCAAGCAGCAGAAAAAGCATTTCAACAAAAATTTGCAGGTGCAACTGCGGTAAAATGGGATAAGGAAGGAAAAAATGAATTTGAAGCTGAATTTGTTTTAAACGGAAAGAAAGGATCTGCAAATTTTTCTGCTACAGGAGAGTGGCTAGAAACTGAAATGGGTATTGCTATTGCAGATGCACCCTCTGCCGTAAATACTGCTTTTGTAAAAATGTTTCCAACTGCAACTATTAAAGAAGTGTACAAAATAGAAACCAGTAAAGGGAAAAATTATTTTGAAATTGAATATCAGCTAAAAAGAAAAATCAAAGAGGTAAAAATAGATGCCTCAGGAAAAATAATTTAAGTATGAAAAAAATAAGTTTATTTATTTTACTCATCACCAGTTATACCCTTGCTCTTTCGCAGAGCAGGGGTATTGGTGTATCGGGTACGGTAGCCGATAAAAAAAATGCACAGCCTATAGAATATGCAACGGTGCAATTATTTAGTAAAAGCCCTCGTAGCCTCATTAAAACAGCCATCACTAATAAGCGTGGTAAATTTGCTATCGATAGTATTGCAACAGGCACCTATATTGTAAGTGTAAATTATATGGGATTAGCGGCACCTGAAAAGGAGTACAATTTTACCAGTACCACCAATATGGGAACCATTGAAATGGAGCTGGCTACTAATACATTGAGCGATGTAACTGTTACGGCAAAAAAGAATATGCTCAATACATCTATTGATAGAAAAGTATACAACACATCACAAGATATTATGGCGCAATCAGGATCCGCCAGTGATATATTAAGAAATGTACCTTCTGTTGAAGTAGATATTGAGGGCAATATAAGCTTGCGCGGATCAGGAGAGTTAATGATATTGATTAACGGACGCCCATCACCCTTGATGGGAAAAAATAGGGCAGAAGTTTTGCAACAGATACCAGCCAATACCATTGAACGCATAGAAGTAATCACCAATCCATCTGCTAAGTTCAGGCCCGATGGTACAGCAGGGATGATTAATATTGTGATGAAGAAAAATGTAAAAGGAGGTATCAACGGAAATGTAACGGGCAATTTAGGCAATAAGGAAAGAGCCAATGCCAGTGTAACCATCAATTACAAAGCAGGTAAGCTCAATACTTTTGCAACCTATAGTATACGGCAAGAAGAGCGCAATCGTTTTGGCAATATCAATCGACAGTTTACCGATTCTATAACAGCCGCTAACACTGGATTTTACACCGAAACTTATCGATCTAAAGGCAGACCCTTATCTCATTTACTTAGAGGGGGATTGGATTATACCGTTGACAAATTAAATACAGTAGGTGTTTCGGGAAGTTATTTAACAACACGATTAATCAGAAGAGATTTATATGAGCGAACTTTCTTTGATAAAAATAATCAGGTAACGCAGCGCTTAGATAGAACCCGATTTGCACCAGCAGTAGAATATGAAAAAGATATTACTGCATATTGGCAACATAATTACGATAAAGAAGGCAAAGAGTTGAGGGCAGAGTTTACTGCATCATCCCAAAGTGAGGATGAGAAAAACTATTATAGCAATCAATATTTTTTTCCATTTGCAGTCATCGTGCCCGATAATAACTGGGTAAATCAGATAGAGTACAATCAGCAAGCAACGTTAGATTTTGTAAACCCAATAGGAGACGATGCAAAAATGGAATTGGGCTATGCAGGTTCATTTATTCAGCAAGACATTGATTTTTATACTGAGAATGTAAATACATCTACGGGAAAATTAGAAAAGAATCCACTTACTTCTAATCGGTTTAAGTTGAATCAACAAGTGCATGCATTGTATGCTACTTATTCTAAAACCATCAATCAGTTTAGTTATTCGTTGGGGTTAAGAACCGAACAATCTTTTATTGAGAGTAATTTGGTAACCAGAGATTCGATCATTAAAAATCAGTATGTTAATTTATTTCCAACTATACATTTATCGTATAAACTTACCAAGGGAGAACTGCAATTGAATTATAGCAAGCGTGTAAATAGGCCCGAGGGAGATGATTTAAATCCGTTTCCAGAATATTTAGATCCGATTAATTTAAGATCAGGTAATCCGTTGTTGAAGCCTGAATATATTCATTCCGTAGAGTTTGGGTACCAGTGGAAGAACAATGTATTTACGGTAGTGCCCAGTATTTATTATAGATACAAGTACAATGGATTTACCAGTATCACCCAAAAAATAAACGATACTGCTTTTTTAACAACCAGGCAAAATTTATCTAACGATCAAAGCGCGGGTTTTGAATTAGTGGTTTCTGCAAAGCCCACCAAAACCATCACGGCTAATTTAAGTACCAATGTATTTTATAATACCATCAATTTTGGTACAACAACGGCACCCGATAAAAAATCGATTCTAACCATGAGTACCAATTTTAATGCAAGTGCATCTATTACTAAGAATACGATGTTTCAATTCACTTGCATTTATAGATCTGCTAGGCAATCTGTTCAAGGTTTTTTTGAACCAACATTTGTAATGAATATGGGTTTGAAGCAAGAAATGCTGAATAATAAATTATCTGTAGTAGCCACATTAAGTGATGTGTTTAGTACACTAAAGCAACGCTCAGAACTGAATTCAAAATTCTTGATACAGAATCAGGTGAACAGTCGTGATGCACAAGTATTTTATATTGGCTTTAATTACAGGTTTGGAAAAACCATTAAGAAAGCAGATGAGAAAATGCAGTTTGATAATTCTTTGTAAAAGATAAATTTTATAAAAACAGCTTTTGTCTTATTTAGTTTCTAAATCAGATAAAAGCTGTTCTATTACAACTGGAAAATGCGCATGCTCCAATGCATGTATTTTAGTAGCTAAACTAGATGGAGTGTCCGTAGGTTCAATGCTGCATTTGGCTTGAAAAATAATATCGCCTTCATCGTAATGCGCATCTACATAATGAATGGTGATGCCACTTTCTTTTTCTCCAGCTGCAATTACCGCTTCATGTACAAAATTTCCATACATTCCTTTGCCCCCGTAATTGGGCAATAATGCAGGATGTATATTAATGATTCGATTGGGGTATGCTTCAATTAATGATTCAGGAATTTTCCAAAGAAATCCAGCGAGTACTATAAAATTAATTCCTCTCCATTTGAGTTCGTTCACACAATCTTCCGTTTCG
>MWBK01000011.1 GCA_002069025.1 Bacteroidetes bacterium ADurb.Bin302
AATACCATTGCCAACCTTACAAATGGAACAACGAATACAAATTTGAATATAACCGGATTAATTAATGGAATTTATTGCCAATTGGGAACCAATACAATCACCAATAACACCATTAGAGATTTAACAATTGCAAATGCAAATACCTCTACTACAAATACCGCATGCATTTCAGGTATTGTCTTATCATCAAATGGTTATAATAACACGGTCAGAAAAAATACCATTTATAATCTCACGAACAGCTATTCTAATTTTGCAGGACATATTACAGGTATTTACTTCACAGGCAATACCGCTGAAAATCAATGTTCTGAAAACTTCATACACGATCTTTCAGCTACAGGTACAAATTCAACCTCCTCGTCGATTTTTGGGATAAAAGCTGTTGGTGGGAATAGTAAGTTTGCAAATAATATAATTTCTCTTGGAGGAAATACATCTTCAACAATTTATGGATTTTTCGATAGCGGTACTTCAAGTAATAATTACAAGGTATATTTTAATTCAATATCCATTTATGGGAATTTAGTATCAGGAGCTACCAATAAATCATATTGCCTATTTAACAGTTCATCAGATTACACGCGCGATTACCGAAATAACCTGTTTCAGAACTCACGTTCAACCGTTGACGGAAGCAATTTGCACTATGCTATTTCGCTTGCAGCAAATACAAAACTTACATGCGATTTCAATGATTATTATGTTGATGGAACAGGTGGAGTTATTGGTAATTTATCAGGTGATATTACTACTCTTGCAGATTGGAGAAACGCAACTGGACAGGATGTAAGTAGTATAAGTGTTTCACCTGACTTTGTAAATGAAGCTGGCACTCTTACGGGTGATTATATTCCGCAAGCTACTGGTTTGGATGGAATTTTCACACCGGATGTATTCTTCGATTTTAACAATGTACTCAGACTTTCAACATCAAGAATGGGAGCATTTGAACAGGCTAATTCAAATCTTGCTATTGAAGTTTGGAGCAATGGAACTTATATAAACTCTTACGGTACTTTAAAAGAGGCCATCGATGCTGTTAACAATGGTTCAGCTTCAGGAAATTTGGAAATAAAACTAACTGAAAATATCCAAGAAACGTCAACGGTTTCATTAAATGCAAGTGGAACAGGAAGTGCAAATTATAACAGCATACTTATTTATCCAACAAAAAGTGTGATTTCAATTTTCGGCAACCTGGATATGCCTCTGATAGACCTAAATGGGGCTGATAATGTAACGATTGATGGACGACAAAATGCAGAAGGAAGTAATATTAGCTTAATTCTCACAAATCTAAGCACATCTTCAACTACTGGAACTTCTACTATACGTTTTATTAATGATGCTACAAATAATATAATTCAGTATTGTACTATTAAGGGATCTTCTGGCGCAACAACAGGCGGAATAATTTTATTTCATACTGGAACCAGCACCGGTAATGACAATAATACAATAATTAATAACAATATTACTCATGCAGTAGATAATAGCAGACCTGTTAATGCAATTTACTCTTATGGTTCATCAACAAGTATTGTAAATAACAATTTAGTTATCTCTAATAATAATATTTACGATTTCTTTAATCGAGGTTTGCAATCCTTTGGTATATATTTGAATAGTTTTACTTCTGATTGTGTGATTTCGGAAAACAGTTTTTTTGAAACAAAAAATTTTGTTCCTTCCAATCAGGTTAATTATTATTCTGTGTATATCAGCAATACAGGTAATAATTATACAGTTTCGAATAATTTTATTGGTGGTCAGTCCGCTAATTGTGGAGGTAATGCATGGTATAAAACCGACGCGAACAGCAATGGTTTTACTGCGATTTACTTAAATGTTGGAACGGTTACCCCAAGTAATGTAAACGGAAACATCGTAAAAAATATTTCATGGTCGAATTATACTTCAAGTCCATTTACTGGCATATATATTGCAACAGGGAATGTAAATATAGGTACACAAGTTGGAAATATAATTGGTTCTGATACGGGAACAGGATCCATCTACTTTCAAAACCTTAATGGAGGAGTATTTTATGGGATTAACACTCAAAACAATGTTATTACCTCAATTCAAAACAATAAAATTGGTTCCATAACAAGTACATGCACAAATTCTTCGTATGCTTCTAACTTTTATGGAATTTACATAAATTCCGGTAATCCAACTATTAAAGGTAATATTATTGGAAGCCCAACAACTGCCAACAGTATTCATGCTTCAAGTGCAAGCACATCCAATCCACAATATGTATATGGTATTTATTCATCTTATTATATTACATCAACTAATATACAGAACAACTTAATTGCTAACCTTACCAATGGGACAACAAACAACAACACATCAACTGCCGGTTTGATTAATGGTATATATTGCAGTAATGGTACAAATTCTGTTAGAAATAATATTATACACGATTTAAGTATTTCAAACGCGAATAACTCTACAACACATACGGCATCGGTTTCAGGCATTGCATTTAGTTCGAACAGCTACACTAATTCAGTTATCGGAAATTCGATTTATAATTTAACAAATACATATTCAAATTTTACCGGACAAATTTCGGGAATTTACTTTACAGGTGGATTAGTACCTACAAATAATGTTACGGAGAATTTCATTCATTCGCTTACAGCAACAGGCGCAAGTTCTACAGCATCGATAATTGGTATTAAATCTGTATCAGGGTCGACAAAATTTATCAACAATATAATTTCTCTCGGAGGAA
>MWBK01000012.1 GCA_002069025.1 Bacteroidetes bacterium ADurb.Bin302
GGTAACGGTGTAAGTAGTTGTTACTGTTGGGTTTGCAACGGGATTGTGAATATTGGTTGCCGATAGACCTGCTGGTGGTGACCACTCATAATAAAGACCGCCGGAAGCTGCGAGTTGGATGTTGCCGCCATTACACAGGATAATATCAGTACCTGCATCAGCAATCACTGCGGGGTTTACGGTTATAGTAATTTCTGCACAGTCCGAAAACTCGCAAGGTCCTTCTTCTCTAACATAGTATGTTGTTGTAACAGAAGGTGTAACGTTTATTGATGGGCCTGTTCCAATATGCGTATTGGTGCAATAATCGCCGCATGAATTTTCGTACCAATACCACTGTGTTTTAACACCTGATAGGTTATCAGTAATGCTTAATGTTACCGTTTCTCCCTCGCATATTTCGGTTGATGGAGTAGCTGATAAATTAACTGGTAGAGTTAGTGTAGCATTCGAGAATTTTACAAGAAGAGATGTATAACGCGTATAACCTGCAATATAAAAATTACCGCAATCATCTACTGTAATTGACTCGGAGTTATCCCATGGGTGAGGTGTTGTGTAAGGGCTGGTATAGTAAGTACCCCAAACAGGCCATCCTGTGTTGCTGTTTAATTGCACTAAAAAAGCATTATTCTCATTTAACGAGTTTGGAACGTAGCTTGACATGTAATATTGTTGATATGGATTATTCCCGAATGCTATGCTATCAGTAGAATTTGTAACACCTGTAATATACACATAGCCACAATTATCAACGATTGTTGACATGCTTAGGGTCATTACTGGAATCATGTTTAAAAAATTATTTTGGCTTCCATAGTAAGTACCCCATTGCCTATCCCCATTATTATTGAATTTTGCTAAATAGGCATATCCTGAAAAATAATATACTGAAACATTTTCTTTAAATGCATTAGGAGTTGATATGTTATTGTTGGAATATGTACTACCTGTTAAATATATATTACCGTCTGAATCTGTTGCGCATGAGTTACCGCCATCCCATTCAGTACCTCCATAATAAGTACCCCATAATCTTTGTCCTGAACTGTTAAATTTTACTAAGAAAGCATCTCCATTACCACCATATTGCATTTGGTGAGGTAAATTATCTGAAGCAATAGAGTATATAGGGGTGTCAGAATTAGTAGTTCCGGATAGATATACATTGCCGTCTGAATCTGTTGCACATGAACTTCCAGAATCAAATTCTGTTCCACCGTAATAGGTTCCCCATAATCTTTGTCCTACGCTGCTAAATTTTACCAAGAAAGCATCTGTATTTCCACCATATTGCACTTGATGAGGTGAATTATCCGAAGCAATAGAGTATATAGGGGTGTCAGAATTAGTAGTTCCGGATAGATATACATTGCCGTCTGAATCTGTTGCACATGAACTTCCATAATTAGATTCTGTTCCACCGTAATAGGTTCCCCATATTCTAAACCCTGCATCGTTAAATTTAGCTAGAAACGCATCAATATTACCATTTTTTGATGTTTGAAAAATAGTTGCAATACAATCGTTCGTATTCTCAGACGAAGTACTACCTGCTAAATATATATTGCCATCTGAATCTGTTGCACAAGAACGTCCGTAATCCACTCCAGTGCCGCCATAGTATGTACACCATAACAAAGTTGAATTATTTTCAAATTTTGCTAAATACGCATCCAAATACCCACCACCATATTGTTGTTGGTAAGCTCCGGACGTTGTAGTGTTATTGTCTGCTGAATAACCAGCCATGTAAATATTCCCGTTATTGTCAGTTGTTACGGAATATCCCTTATGAAAACCATTATGTGTCCATCCGAAGTATTCGCTCCATTTATGAACAGGATCTATCACAAGTGTTTGGTTTGTATCGTAGGGAGGGACATTAAATGAAAAAGTATCAGTGCCAATTTGTATATATTCAATATTAATAAAGTTTTGTGTTTCAAGTAAATAGCTATAAGGAATACTTTCCAAAAACATACCTGAACTTGTTTCAATTTGAATTTCTCCACTGGATAATTGAGTGTTTAAGGCTCCCAAATAATTGATTTGTATTTGTGTTGGGTCGGAGCCGGGATGTATAATAAAATTGTACTTGACTGGCTTTGTACTGTCAAGCTGTAGTACAAATTCCAAATCTATACCGCTGTAAATATTCTCATATAAAACTCTTTTATAGTGTCGTACATTCGTTATACCTTCAATAGGAGTAACAACATTGTAATAATTAAAATATTCGTATGAAGGCTCGAAAGCAATAATATTCGGGCTTTGATTTGCATTTAATAACTTAACATCAACTCTATGAAATTTTAAAATAGTATCTTGTAGAGAATCAACAAAAAAATAATAGGTGTCGTAACTAAAACTGTTTTCATTAAGATGCAAGTTTAAACCGTTGAGATTACAAATATACTTTACATTAGAGTTAGGTAATAAATCAAGGTTGTAAAGCTGTCCTTTATTTTCGATGAAACCAATGTGCCTGGGTATTACCAAATTTTGGTTGCTTACAGTAATAACTATTGTGTCATAATTGACACACATATTATTATCCGTTACCGTCAAATAATAAACTGTGTTTTGTGAAGGCTTCGCCCATGGATTTGCCACAGTAGTACTACTCAAGCCTGTTGCGGGGCTCCACTCATAAGTATAACCACCTATAGGACTACTGCCAATCTGCACGCTATCTCCTGCAAAAATGAGGGTATCATTACCTGCATCAGCCACAGGCAAAGCATTAACCGTAACCGTAACTGCCCCCGAACTCACCGTACCACAACTGCCTGAAGTAACATTACGGCGATAA
>MWBK01000013.1 GCA_002069025.1 Bacteroidetes bacterium ADurb.Bin302
ATTCAGGAACAAACTAAAAATGTAGTAAAAGGATCCGGTGCAAATGCAGTAAATGTTGAAGAAACATTTAAAACAATAAGACCTGAAGTCATATTTGATTCAAAAGATCTTGAGAAGATAGGAAAAACATCAGAAAATATTGTTGAATCATTTAAGAAAATGACTGATAATGCATTCAGAGATCCAAATAATAGTAACAAGTTTTTTAAGACATTGAATCTTGGTCTTATTGAAACCGAAAAACATGTTAAGAATGTAGCTCTTGAATTTACAGCATTAGGTAAGTTCTCATCACACATGAAAGATTTCTCATTCAGGTTAGCATCTGTATCTATGGCTGCAATGGGTGTGAATTTCTCAACAATGGCTGTATTTCAGTCTATTACTAGTGGAATATCACAAATATCTGCTCCATTTAATGATCTTGAATCACTGATGCAGAATATTGGATATTTAAAAGCATTTGGTGATGCTGCAAATGTTCCAAATGGAGCAATTCAGTCTTTAA
Organism: Bacteroidetes bacterium ADurb.Bin302; assembly: GCA_002069025.1. The sequence continues at coordinate 509 of MWBK01000013.1, forward strand.
CCAGTAATACTGAAGGACTTGTGGATACATGGAAAAAGATTGGTGGAATGACTGCATACCTTCAATTGTCATTTGCAAGTTTAGGTGAAGCATTATTCAAAAATGATGACATGATGGAAGCATTTACTAATGGAATGGAAGAAGTGTTTGTAACATTAAGAGATCCACAAACCATTCGAACAATAGCAGATCTCTTTACATCAATGTCGAAATCACTTCCGGTACTTGCGGACGTTGTAAAAGGAGTTGCTGCAGCATTAAAACTCGTTGCTGATCAACCAATGATTATGCAGATAATGATGTATTCTACAATATTTTCAATGTTATTACAGCCATTGTTCTCACTTGGAAGTGCATTATTAACATTTATTGGTATTGGTGCAGGATTTATTAATTGGTCACGTGGTGCTGTACTAGCAATAAAATCACTTGATATTGCATTTCTTGGACTTAATACAACATTAGTTGCATCATTAGCGTATTTAGCTCTTATAGCACTTGCAATTGAAGGTGTTGCACGTGCATATGAATTCTTTACTGGATCTGAGTTAACATTTAAACCATCTAACTTTATAATGGGAGCACTTAGATTTGCATCTGGTGGAGATGATTATGTAGAAGGTGCAGGGACCACTACAAATGATAAAATACCGTATATGTTATCTCGTGGTGAACGAGTTATTCCTGCAGAATTAAATGCTCGTCATTATGCTGAATATGAAGCACTAGAAACTGCAGCTACGGGAGAAGATTACGTAGGTGGATCTCCTCTACTGAATCTCACTGATTACAGATATTATGAAGGTATTAAAACGGTTACATCAATTGACACGATGAAGGCGAATCAGGATACTGCAGATACACTCACTGCTGCACGTGATGGTAATGCAATTAGAGTCATTGTTAAAAATGCCAATGAAATTGGTGGTAGACATGAAGAACAGCAAAATGAAATTCAAGCACCATTCTCAGGTGGAACTCCACAATTGGAACGAATTATTAATCCAGCACAAGGAGTAAAAATATTTGATATACTTGGCAAGCTTAAACCTGATTTAAAACTTGATTGGAAACCAGATCTTAAATTTGATCTAGGTAAATTAGACTTTAAATTTGATCTAGGTAAAATTATTGCTGATTTATTTAAAAAAGGTGGAGAAGTAAAACCAGATGAAAAAATAGATACAAAATATGAACTAAAAAGTACTCTTGATTGGTATAAATCATTTATTGATCAGATTAAATCAGCACGTGGATCTGCATCTGATGATGATTGGAAACCAAACGAAAGATATTTTAATACAGAAGATTTAAAACCAGAATCATCAAAAACGAAAGGTGGTATATTTGATACATTTAAGAAATTTATACCTGATTCTTTAAAGGGATTTGCTGCCCCTGAATTTGCTAGAGGTGATATTACTAAAGGCAATGTATTAAAATCTATTATTGCTGATAAAGGACCACTTAAAACTGGTACAGGTATGCTTGGTTATGCAAACCCACTTGATATATTTTCAGTATTAAATATTTTAAATGCTGGTAGATTTGGGACTGGTGCAACAGTTGCAGAAACAGTAAACCAAACTATTGGAGGTGCTGTTACCGGACTTGGAGTAGCAGGTTCACTTGTTGGTGGTGGAGCACTAAAAGCAGCAGGATTTTCAAAGATTGGTGCTGCTATTGCATTACCTGGTCAAGTATTATCAAAGGCGGCATTACCACTTGCAGCAGCAACACCATTTTTAATAGGTGCAGAAGGTGCTATGGCAAATAGAAGATTCCTTGCCGGTGAATCTATAGAAAATATTAAAAATACTCCATTTGATGAATTATCTTCTGCAGAAAAATTTGCTACGGTATTAACCGGTGGTATTGGTACAAGTGCAACTGCAAATGGACTGAAAGTACTTGTTGAAATGCATGGTGAAGAAGCAGCACGACAATCATTAATTGCAACACAGACAAGTATTGATAGTATTGCTAATTCTAATTTGATACCAGGCTTAAATGTATTAAATCGAGGACTTGGTGCTGTTGGTGGACCATCAATTGGTGAAGTTGGTGTTGGTGGAGCAATGGCATTAGTAGGTCTTCCTGAATCTATTAGTGATTTTGCACATGCTGTAGCAGGACTTCCAGCATGGTTTGCATCACTTAGTGAATCCGAAGATCAGGGTGATCAAGCAACTGGATCTATTGCACAGACATATAATGAGATGAACAAACGTATTGATACATCTGGTATGCAATATGTTGGAAAAACTGATGAAGTTGTTGCATGGATGAATCAACAGATTGCTGCACAGCAACAACCACAACTAAATAATATATCATTTGTTATTAATGCACAACCAGATATTGCTGATCAAGTATATGGTATTGTAGATAATGCACTCAGATCAAATGGATTTTATGATGGACAACGAGTGTGATGTTATTTGGTTGTACTATAGCAGTACTTTCCCTTTTAATATGGGTAATTTACAATGAATAATAAAGTTTACAGGTTGTTCTATGGCCGGTGTTAAATTTAGTACATACATGCGATCTACAAAAATGCGGAAAGCACTTGGTGAATATGTACCTGGATCACTTGTTGGGTACAAAAATTATGTAAAGATATTGACTGGTGATTTTCAGGTATATGTGAAAGGAATATCACGGGTAAAATCATTTAAAACTATATCTACATCAGCAGGAGAAGCACCTGTATCAACTGAATTAGGGCGTCAACCAGAAGTTATTCAATTAGTGGGTGTTCCGCGTGCAATAACAAGTTCTACGAAATTGCACTCGTTTGATGCATTAAAGGAATTATTGAATGATTGTTATATAAAAAGAACTGCTATTGATCCGAGTATTACATTGATCGGATCACTTAATAATATATTTATACCTGGTATGCTTTTTGAAGTTCTTGATGAAACAAATTATTTGCATTTTCCAACACATACCAGATGGATATTACAAGAAGTTCAAAGTGATAGAACTGTTCAGGGAAATAGAACATATATACAGTATACATGGACATTACATGAATGGCCTTCAAAAAATCCAGATGGAAATGGATTTAGATATATAGAAGACGAATATCAATGTCCAAATTGTCCAAATCCGTGGGAGTAATAAAATATGGCAGTAACTTTTGGATATTATAAACGTGAAAATAACCCAGAGTATCTTGAAGATCCTGATGTAAATGCATATATATATACATTAATACGTGAAATTTCACCAATTGAGATCATGACCATATCAGTAAAATCATCAATGAATAGTCAAACTTCTGTTGTTGGTGAACGTCCAGAAATTACTCCTATTGGTATTGATGCACGAATTGCTACTATACGTGCTAAATTTGCATCTGGAACATCTAAATCACTTATAAGTGATCCAATACCAGAACGTGTTGATGATAATATACTCCGTGAAGGATATTGTTTACGAGTTCATAACGATCCTGGATATAGCGCATATGAATTAGTAAATTTTAATATTACCAAATTAAATGATGCAGAGTATTGGAAATCATATCCATTTTATACAACAAATAAATATACACGTGCTGCATACTGGACAATCGAAACATATCAGGAAGATCAAAATATTAAACAGAAATTTGGACGCATAGAATTTAATTTAACATTGAAATATAACTGGATATGGCAAGGAGAGTCGTTATGGCAGTATTAATGGTGGTATCATGAAAAAAGTGAATTTGAAGTGGACTGTTCATACATGGAATAATGCATATAATAGTTATAGAAAATTTGCATGTCAGTCATTTGTTGATGAATATGGAATACTTCATTTTGTTCCATATGAGAAATGTGAATGGGTAAATGTAGTGAGTCCATTTATATCACCAATACATGTTACATCATATCCTATATCAAATGTATATATACTATTGAAATCTGATGATCAAACAAATACTGCTGAATTTGATGTTCCTGCAACGTGTGAAATTCAACCTGGAGATATTATATCCATACGATGTAATGATGAAGTTGTACATGGATATAAAACTGGTATTGTTCGTGAAATTCAGGAAAAAAATGATAAGACAAAACGTGTTATCACTGTTGATCCATCTATATTATTAAAGAGGATATATTGTAGACATGAACAAGTAGGATTCTTTAATAATAAAATTGTTATACGTAATCCAGATGTTACTGGTCATTATTTAACTCTTGGTGAATTTGCAACAATAAAATTGACCCAAAAATATCTGGGTGATTGGGCATCATCATTACCATATATACCTCCTGAGTTACATGATAATACGTCTGTATATGTAGATGGAGTATGTGAATTTGAAGGGTATTCAAAATTATCTACACATCCACTCCGTAATAATGAATATTTACCAAGTCTAACAATATCAGAACTTTCATTGTATGAATCATATAATAAATTATTCAGAGATATTTGTGGCTTTAATATATGGTATAATGCAGTTGAGGAAGGATCTCTTCGATGCCATGTAGATTATGGATTCATACGAACAAAATATCATACTGATGATTTTCCTTCTATACGTATTGATGAATATCAATATTCTGAAGATTATGGTATAAATTATTTAACAAATGGTATACTAATTGATGTAAACAAGGAATTTATTGTTGATACAAAACGCATTGACAATAATTTAGTACGTGAACCTGTTGATGAAGTTATTGTATATGGA
>MWBK01000014.1 GCA_002069025.1 Bacteroidetes bacterium ADurb.Bin302
TGTAGGGAAATATGACATCTCAAGTTAATACAAAAAAGAAAGGAGTAATGTAATGAAAATTATTAAAAAGAACAAGGGTTTTACTCTTGTAGAACTTATGGTAGTTATTGCAATTATTGGTATACTTGCTGCAGTATTAATTCCAACAATAACTGGATATATTGACAAAGCAAGACGAAGCAATGATGAACAATTAGCGGGATCAATGACCACTATCATACAAGCATATGCTGTAGAAAATGGAATTGACCAAAACAAATTATTAGGAACAGATATTCGTACTATTCTTCAATTTGAAGGTTATGATTTGGTTCCTCGTACATCAAAATGGGTTTTTGTTTATGATATCCTATCCCAACGTATTCAAGTTGTGGAATTAGAAAATGGAATCATGGCTGCTGCTGTTGAACAAAATCCTAGTGATCCAACAAATATCGAAGTAGGCAGATATTTAATTAGTAAAGGTAAAACAGAAATTGAACAAGCAGTTAATCTACTTGTTAATCTTACGAGTGAAACAGACTTTACAGAAGCAACTCGCATAACGAGTTCATCTGTTTACAAAAGCGTGTTAGAAAAGTTTAATCCTGTAAATACATTATACATTAAAAATAGTAGTGTGTTTACTACCGCAGATTCAAACCAGCAAATAACAAGAATGGTATTTAATGAATTAACAGTTAATATACCAAGAGTTAATAATACTTTCAACATTAATCTAGTAAATAATAAGTTATCTGCAGTGGTTAAAACAGTTGAAGCTGGTTCTATACTTGCAAATTACTTTAGTGGAGTAAGACAAATAACAGAAAAAGATTTGGGTGTTATTGAATTAGATGATTTCTTTGAACACACTTCTGCTGGTTATGCTTACAAAGTAAAATTAGGTGCCTATGTTGTCAATTCTACTGCACAAGAGTTTACCGATGAAATTATTAGTGTTCGAGTGTCAGAAAATGTTATTGTAAACAAAACTACCAAAGTAATTACAAAACTAAAAGGTTTTACTGTTACAAGAAAATTTACGGTAAGTTATTACAATCAAACCGGATTATATGCAAGAGGTTCCGTTTTATACACAACATATTCAGAGTATGAACTAGATGATGATGGAAGTATCATCAAAGATAAAGTCAATTAATTTAAAAAATGGAGGTATATAATGAAAAAAATTAAAAATTTATCTATTTTATTGTTAGTATTAATTTCAATGGTCACTTTAGTCGGTTGCTTTTATTTAGAACCCGATACCGAAATTACATTTGTTACTTTGCCAAAATCTACTTATACAGTTGGTTACGACGTTGCACAAGCAAAAGCAGACATTGTTGTTCAAGTTAAATCGTCAAGCGGAACATTTGTTATGAACTTAAACAGCAGTGAGTTAACAGTTACTGGACTTGATTTTTCAACAGCAGGTCAAAAAACATTAACTATTACTTATGGAACAGTAAGCATTAATTATTCTTATTTGGTTGTAGATGATAGTACATCCAATCAAGATGAAGCAGATATCTCTTGGTACACCGCTAATCCTGATGCAACTACATTCCGTCTTTATGATGTAGCAGATATGCTTGGATTTGCTCAAATTGTGAATGGCACTGCAAAAGATGAAAACGATCAACCTATTAAAGATACATTTGTTGGCAAAACTGTGTTATTAATGGCAGATATCGACTTGTCTGAAACCGTTTGGGTACCAATCGGAGAAGGACCACGTGAACATAAAGATGTTAACCAATTATATGCTACACCTTTTGCATCAGACTATGGAGAATATGAAGTAAATATAGGTGGATTCTTCATGGGAACATTTGATGGACAAAATAATACAATTACTGGATTAAGCGATTTTGGTTATGTTCCAGCAGCTGGTGAATATCAATCTTCTGGATTAGGTGGAATGATAAGAGGTGCTACATTTGGTCTATTTGGAAGAGTTTCAAATGCAACTTTGAAAAACATTCAATTTGAAGATGTAAATATCACTGGCTTTGCTGCTTATAATACAGACACACAAACAGACCTATTTGCAGCAAATGACAGCGTTGCTGCATTAGTAGGTTATTCATGGTTAAATATAGAAGTAGATAATGTTCATGTAAATAGTGGATCTATCAAGGCTAAAACAGCAGCAGCAGGAATAGTCGGTCGTGCGTATGGCGGGTCCGCAGCTGCTCCTGTCAAATCATTTGACCCAGATTTTGTTGTTAAAATTACAAACTGTTCAAATGCTGCAAGAATAGAAGTTGAAGCACAACATGTTGCTCATCTAGTTGGTTACTCAAACGTTAAGGTAAGTAAATTAGATATACAAGGTTCGACTGGAACTGCTGGTAAGTTATTTGCTAATGGTCTTCCATTTAGACAAACCACTAGCCCTAACCAAGGTCTGGGTTACTATGACTTAGATGATTTAGTAAAGACTAGTAAAAGATAATTTATCAGACTATTACGAACAGATAACTCTTACTTTTAGATAAAAAAGCGGTGGAGGCTTTATGTTTCCATCGTTTTTCTTTTGTTCTTGTGGTATAATTATTGCGGTGATCAATGATGAAAATGGACTATATTGAAAAAACGATTAATAAGTGTGGGGTG
>MWBK01000015.1 GCA_002069025.1 Bacteroidetes bacterium ADurb.Bin302
CAAGAATCGATATTTCACAATAAAAAAACTGATCATTTCAAAAAAGGAGGTAGATTTCTTTGAATAAGAAGATTTTGAGTTTTATATTTGGATCATTGTTAGTTTTTAGTTTATTTGGTGCAATTGAGTTTAGGGAGGTGGCTGCGGTTGATTTGATTAATGTCACTATTACTGGTCCTGCTTATCCAACTTACAGTCCTTTAGGTTACTGCAAGTTTAGAACAGGCAGTACGGCCACTCCTTATAGCCCACCTGGGAATATAAGAATTAGATTTGATGTATCTGTAAGTTATGATGCTGGAACAAAGACTTTTAATGCCATTACTTTTACTCCTGGAGCTGGAGATTATGTAATTGCTTCTCCTGCTTCTCATATTGTAGGAACAGATTGCCCCAGTGGATGGACACCATCCGGGGGTGTTGGCAGTATTACATTTACATATCCAACTAATATGCAAACTCTTTCCACTTCTACTTTTTACGTTAGACTTCTAACTGTAAATGTACCTGACCAAACTGATACTACTTGGACAATTGCAACAGGTGGATTAGGTCCAGTGCTGAATACTTCAGGTACTTCTACAAGAGATGAAACCCCACCAAAAATTTATCTTAAATATACAGGTATAACGGCACCTAAAATTGACTATAATACCTCTATTGATTTAATTGGTAAGGGCACTATGAACGTTTTAATGACAGTTGATGAACCAATATTTGCAACTCCGGCATTGGGCATCAGACAATCAGGTGCAGCTTCAGCAACATCCCTTACTATGACTGCTCAGTCAACGATACCTTCTTCAAGCTGGAGATCATCTACATATACTATTATTAATTCAACAAATGACGGAGTCGCTCAAGTTATACCTTCTGTATATGATCTAGCAGGTAATCAAGCAGATTCATCAAGAATTCAAGCTCCAAGTCAACCTTTGAATTCAGATGGCCCAACATTCATAGTGGACACATTATGTAACGCACCTTCATTAATATCCCCTGTTGATGGGAGTTTTACAAATTCGTCACAAATAATAAAGTTCAAATGGGCAGGGATAACTGAACAAGCAAACGAGTATGTAACTTATAATATACAATGGGCTAAAAATACTGCATTTACTACAGAATTAACTTCTATTTCTGCTCAATGTAATGAATCTTCTATAGATTTACAAAAAAAATGGAAATCTGGAACCGGAATCCCCCCGTGGTCCCCATCTGACGCTTTATTAGCTTCAGGATCCCCATACACTTGGAGAGGATACAATACATCATCTATAGATGTCGGAACATGGTACTGGAGAGTAAGAGCAATTGATGCTTTAGGTAATGAAAGTGCTTGGTCTTCATACAGATCATTTTCAAGATCGGGAACGGGAGTTGCAGCGCCTACATTTAGAATTAGGTATATAAAAACCCCAAAAATCGATTATGATAAAACTGCAGACGTTGTTGGTGCTGGATCGCTACAGATTAAAATTTATGCTTCAGAAATTTTGCAAGCAGCACCAACAGTCCAAATAAAACTTCATAATAAGGATACTTGGAGCCCTGTTTCGGTTACACCTTCTGGACAAGCTTCAGTATATACAGCTACATATACTGTACCTTCAGATTCGAATTTTAACGGTCTTGCGCAACTTACTGTTCAAGGAACAGGACTGGGAGGAAATACTGGAAATGAAATAGAGCTTCCTAAATGGAATCGTACAAATCCTGCCCTCCCCACAGAATTAGACTCCGATGGAGGTACATTTTATGTGGATACAGCAACAGATGCGCCCAGCTTATATAAACCTGATAACGGGCATGTGCTACCAGGCAACTCAAATGAGGCCAATTTCACATTTTATAAAATCTCAGATTTGTCTGCAGAAAGAAAAGCAGATCCAGCTCAAAATAACTGTATTACTTACCATATACAGTACTCAACATCCCCAACTTTTTCTAAAGATGTAATCACTCAATCAATAGATGTTAATGAAAGCTTTAGTGATGGGAATGCTTCTGTTTTCTGTTACACTACCTTTGATCCTTACAACAAATGGTATCTAAAAGGTGGCCCATCAGTTACTGCTTGGCCAGATAAACCTTTTGTTAATCTTAGAAAGCATAAATCTCAAGCGCTATCAAATGGTACATGGTACTGGAGAGTTTGGGCTACGGATAGACTTGGAAATCAGAGCCCATATTCAGAAACTAGAAGCTTTTTAGTATCTGCAACAACACCTAATTTGTTTTCACCTACCGACTTATCTTTATTGATAACAAACGATCCCGTTTTAAGTTGGTATAAAGTTCCTTCTGCAACTTTCTATAACATACGTTTATCAAGGGGCGATACTAACTTTTTAGATTATACTCTATATCCAGATAAAATTGCAGTAAACAACTTTACCAATGATTGGTGTGCTTCAACACTGAATATTATAGAGTACAATGTTTCGGTATCAACCCCACCAACACCTGCAATTGGTAGATTGGAGGATGGCGTATGGTATTGGAAAGTTGCATCAAGCTTGGACACAAATGCATATTCATCACCTTGGAGATTTACAGTGGATACCACAGGTCCTCCAGCACCGAATTTACTTACATTAACTAATGGTCAAGTAAGCCAGAATAAGAGGCCAACCTTTACATGGAGTGCTGTTTCAGATACAAATGATCTTTCAAATCCTGTTAGATACTATATTCAAATATCAGGTAACGCAAGTTTTCCAAATTCACCGGGACCAGCAAATTCATCATTCAGCGGAACAAATTCTTGGCCAAGTTCGTCTACATTCAATTCATGGAGAACTACAACTTATCAAAGAGGGCCTCTAACTTCACCAAGTTTCGTTCCAACACAAGACTTCCCTGAAACTCTATTAACTGCCCCAGGTGATGCGTATCATTGGAGGGTATATGCAGTAGATTCTTCTGGAAATCGCGGAACAAATTCACCTTCAAGAAATTTCCGTGTCAGCACATCACCACCATTGTTATGGGGTGATTCACCTGCAGGAAATAATGGTGCTTGTGAAACCTGGCCAACAAATTGTCTACCATCTAACTCTTCACATAGAGATCAAATTGCACTTGGACTTAGGTCACCTTCAAACGGATTTACAACAAACACAAGAAATCCCTCACTTGAATGGAGGCATTCAAGATGTGATTGTGTTGTTAGAGAAATATCAAGCTATATCATAGAATACTCTACAGACATAACATTCCCGCCTGATAAAACAACTGATATAGCAGGGGTATTCCAGGTATTGGGTATTAATCCAGATAACAACTTATTACTTAATATGGGATATACTATCCA
>MWBK01000016.1 GCA_002069025.1 Bacteroidetes bacterium ADurb.Bin302
CTTCGCCTTGTGTTGGATCAATTAGTGTGATAGATCTAGTTGTTGCTTTTCTAGCCCCACCAGAACCTGTTTCTACGTATTCAATGAGGATATTATATGTTCTATAATCTGCGTAAGTATGTGTAGTTGATATTCCAACTCCTTGTGATCCATCTCCAAATTTCCAGTATACAGAAGTGCAGCCAGTTGCTGTACATGTTATGGTTTTATCATTCTTTACAATGCTAAATGTCGTAGGTAACTTTTCATCATATTTTACTGTTATTGGTGATAATTGTTTATAATATTCAGTCATTATTATTTCCTTTTATAACGTAATGATGGGATATATTTTCCAGACTTTTTATATGTATGCGATACATTAATACCGGTAGAAACAGTTCCATCGCCAAAGTCCCAAACAACATCGTATATAGATGTATCATAAATTTTAAATGTATAAACTGCTGAATTTTTATCACCTTCATTTTTACATTCTATAATTGGTGGAGTCGGGTCTGGTGGATCTGGTGGGATCGGTTTTGGTGGATTTGGTGGGATCGGTTTTGGTGGATTTGGTGGGGGTGGTATTGGTTTGGTACCTTTTGTAATAACAATTGTGGCCCTATACATTTCACTATAGATGTCATACCATTTATGACCAAATTCTGGAGTATATATTCCTGGTTCACTGTATATAAGTGTATATGGATTATCTAATGTTAGTATTTTAGGCAATACACCGCCTCTACCATCTGGATAAATATAATATTTATCACCACGTTCTACATCTATTTTATAGTTGAATTGAATAGTTATTGGAGCATCTGTCACTGTATTCATTGGATCTATTGCAACCACTGGAGGTTTTGGTGGATCTGCAACAGTTCCTACCATTCTTGACATTGTAGTATGATATGTAGAAGTTCCAACACCATAATAATAAGTAAATTTAAACCGATAATGTGCAGGTTGGACTAAATTACAATACATATTAAATACATATACAGATGTACTTGTTTTTTTCAGACTCATTTTACATTCTGCTTCACTACCACCTTTAAATTGACCATCTAAGTTATAAAATTGAAATGAATAAGGTATTATACCTTTTTGATTTCCATTAACTAACCAACCATTTACTCCTTCGACTCTTGCTGTTACTTTACATGAAGTTAAATTATTTCCATAACAATGAGATTTGTCTTCTACTAAAATATGTACTAAAGCTCTTCCATCAGACATTGTCGAAGTATATGGACAATCTGATTTTTTAATATCTCTAAATCCCATAATAATCACATCTCTAAAATATTAAACCGTCCATGTATCTATATTTGTATTGGTTTCATATGAATGTGCCACTATTTCGTTTGTTTCAATATCTTTACTTTCAGTGCTTACTGGTGCTTCAGCAATCCTCTTTAGTGAATTTCTATAAATATCGAATACACTGTAGAAAGATGACCCCACTAGACACTCTGTATATGAGTCTGTTATTGTGACTTTTTTGATCTTCCACACTGTATCAGTTGGATCGCTCAATGGAGTTTTTTCTACTCCTCCACGCCATGGCATTTTTGGATTCACCGTATCATCACCAAGTCCTGCAAACATATCACCTTCTTGGAATCTAACCACACCTGCAGGAAATGTAACACTAAACATATCATTGTTAAGTTGAATCTCTTTTTGGATTCTTTGAGCCATTGCTTTTAATTGCATGTCCTGCACTACACTATCTATTTTATATGAAACTGATGTTTTGCCTGTTAGATCCCCATCAATTGATTGTGCTCTCTGGTTATTTGCATCATATACAATGACAAAATCAGCGTTGAAATCATTTGATTGAGATGCTTCTTTTACTGTATTTTTAATGTATTCTTTGGTTGGATCTATAGTTATTGAATTTCGAACAAATCCATATTCAAGTTTACCAGTATTTCTATCAAACCATGTACGCATTCCACATTGTTTGATGACAAGACTATCTAATGCTGATAGTATATTCATGCCGGAAAGTAACTGTCCTGATAATTTTTGTTCTGTGCCAGGGATAACATCTTTATCGCCCCAACCACTGCTCCTATCGGTTACAGGAGTAGGATCATATCCACAAATTTTATTATCTGTGTATAACTTTAATATAGTTCCAATAAACTGGTTCAATTTTAAGAACTCACCTTTTCGTGGATTTGGGATCTTTATTCGTGGTTTGAATAATCCGGGTGTTACTTTTGCACATTGAATTCGTTGGAGCAATGTCCCAATTTCTACACAATTATATAATACTGTACCATCTGAATTTTTAACTGGTTCAACTACAACTCCAAAGAAACACGATTTGGATTTATCAGTCTCGCAATATATTCGAATTATATCATCTTTGTCGAATTCCTGTGTTATAGTCTTGAACTTTGCTCTATTAAGATCTTCTTCTTCACTCTCAATCTTAACACCAAATACTGGGGTACCTGATGAGTAACTTGATGTTCCAATACCTTTGGTAACTCTAAACTTAACATTCGTTGGTTGGTTTGTACCGATTCCACTTGCGTAGAGTTTCAATTCTGCTGGATTTTCCCAGATGTAACCAAGTGTAAGGTTGAATTTCCACTGACCCATGAGCCTTGCTTGACGATCCCATGAGAATTGCTCAATTCGCCATTTGCGGGTGCCAAGTTCTGGTAATATAGATGTCCCACCTGTTCCAGTTACACTTATTGCATATCCAAGTAACTGAACATCATCTTGAAGCACATCAAAATATTCATCCATAAGTGGACCTTCCATGGATCTACCTTTGAATGTACCAACGAATTGTGCAACTCGGCCACCTTCACCCTTTACTCCATACGGTATGATAATCGGTTCTTTACCTTCTGCAACTACAAGTTTCTCTGCTTGTGTAGTAACTGATACTTCCTCTGCGTTAATTGCTGGACTTATTGCAATTGACTGCCATGTAGATTTACCAGTGGTTTGATCCTTTACTTCTTTAAAGAACCTGAACTTCAATTCATTAACCATTAGTTGACACCCCTAGGCTCCTGGTAATGGACCATACCATCGATATAGAATCAATTCAAATGCAACGATATCTCTCTTCTGTAAGTTACGTTTGATCTTAAACATATCTACCATCCAGTTACCGTTGGCTTCGGGTGCTACAGTGGAACTTGCTGTCACAATTGAACATGGTAAAAATGCATTATATAAGGCATTTACTGGACGATGAGTAAGAGTTGCTAGATAAGCAGTTACCTCACTTACCATGCACAACTTCCCTTCAATTTTAAGAATATCTGGTTGCTTACCAAGTAAGTTACTCATAGGGACAGCATCCTGACTATACGATGCAATACCCTGCTTTTTTATCTGCTTGGTTTCTGATATTGTATAGACTTTTATTGTA
>MWBK01000017.1 GCA_002069025.1 Bacteroidetes bacterium ADurb.Bin302
AACACATGTACCTTTCACTACAAATCAGTTTAATATTAATTGGGCATCTTACCCAAACGGAGGCGTGCTTTATGTTACGGTTACTGATAATAATGGCTGTACTGCAACAGACAGCTTGAAAGTACATGTCTGCTGCTATGGTGATGCTTATTATACACCACGCCCAACACAATTAAACGATTCTGTAATTTTGCAAAACCTAAACAACGGATCTTATATTGTAAATGGTGTTTTAACTATAAATGCAAATGTAAATATTTCAAATTCGCTTGTTTACTTTGCTCCAAATGCAAAAATTAATATTAATCCGAATTACACACTTACTGTGTCAAATTCTTATCTATTGGCAGAATGCGACACAATGTGGGATGGCATATACATAAACGGCACAAGTTCTCAATTGGTTGTAAACAATAACACCTTTATTAAAGATGCAAAAAACGCAATTGTCTCAACCAACGGTGGCAATATTCAACTTTCGGGTAATATTACGATGGTAAATAACTATAAAAACATAGTTGTAAGCAATTATGCAGGTACGCATCCTGCAAGTATATCCGCTACAACCTTTAGTTTTAATTCTTCTTACTCCTTTTTACCTCAATACCCCCCAATTAGTGCTACCCGCACCTATTCGGGCATTGAAATAAACAATGTCGAAAGTATTACGATTGGCAATACGGCTTCTATAGCAAACCGAAATTATTTTGACAATATGGATTTTGGTATTAAAAATTATTGTAGCAATTTAGAGGTTTATAACAACACATTTCAAAATATGTCTTTTATAGGAACTCCTACATACCCACCAACAGGTGGTGTTGGTATTATTTCTACTGCGGGGAAATTTACACCCAAAAACCTCACTGTTGGTGGTATCAGCAATGGCACCATTAACACAAACAAGTTTGAGGCATGTTATTGGGGTATTTATGCTGACTATTATCAAAACGTAACCGTGCAACGCGACACATTTAACAACACAGTGTGGACTAGTGTTTATCTTTACAGTCACCCTACAAAAACAATTAAAGTTCTTAGTAATGTTATTACAAATGGCATTATTGGCATACACAACGGGCATTGTTTTAATTCAACGATTGATATTAATTATAACAGAATAACTAATAATTATTATGGTATAGCTGCTTTAAACGTTAATTCTGCAACTGTACAAAAGTTAAATATATACAACAACTATATTTGGAATAACACTTATGGCAATGGCATTCAAGTAACAAATATTCAAGGTGTAGCAGGCTCAAATACTCAAAGGGCTAATATTTCAAATAATTTTGTGTATATTAATAACCCCGACCTTAATAATGTACAAGGCAGTAACGGCATACTTGTAAATCAATCTCCTTATGCCCTAATTCAATTAAATTCCGTTTCAAGACCAAGCGGCACTGTTGCCAACGAAGCACAAGCCCTTAACCTGAACGGCATACACATACAACTTAGTCCTAACTCTAAACTATGCCAAAATACAGTATCGTATATGGGCTGTGGACTGCGTTTTAACGGCGCTATGGCTAATACAACCCTGCAACTGAACAATATGCTTAACTATTATTTTTATGGTGTTAGGCTCGATAATGCTTTTATTGGCAACCAAGGCAACACAGCAAATTGTACTGCATGGCGCAACCGTTGGAACATTTCAAGTTCTTTAATTCGTATTCAAGGAACAGCATCGATGCAGCATATATGGTTATACGATGGCCCAAACAATACAAGTAATTTGTATTACCCTGCACCGAATAGTGTAAATCCTCCAAACAATCTTCAGTTACAAAATTGTGTAAATTATGTTTCAAGCTGTTCCGAAACCCTACCTTTGTCGGCATTAGCGCCCTACACACCGGTGGTTGAAAACACATATAATTACACTATTTATCCCGAAAAAAACCGTTACTGGGACAAACAATTCTATTACTACGACATACAAAATTCGCCTCTTATGGCAAGTAGTCTCAGTTCCGACATCCATGCCTTGTCGTTTTATAATATGTTGGATGCAAACAATATAGGAACCTTTGCTAAAGTAAATGCCTATATGAATAACGAGGATTATGCTGTTTCTGAAACCTTGAACAATAGTATTATACCAACAAACGATATAGAAAAAAACAGACAGATTGTAAACCAAATCTACCTTGATACTTGGGCTAAAGGTCGTTTTGAATTTACTACCGATGAACGCAGTGTATTGGAAGCTATTGCCTATCTTGAACCACTTACAGGAGGCGGTGCCGTATATTCCGCAAGAGTTATGCTGGGTATTAATCCACCAGTAAATACAGGCACAACTAAAATGGCACAGCAAACCTCTTTAATTCAGAATGCTGCCAGCACTATTTACCCCAATCCTGCTAAAGATATGGCGTACTTGGAATATTCTCTTATTGAAGGAGAAGTTGCCTACATATATTTTTACAATATTATGGGAGTAGCTATTAAATCATATATGATTGACAGCAGCAAGAATCATTTTGAATTTAGTACAACAGACTTTAAACCGGGCTTGTATTTTTACAGCATAAAACTTAAAAACGGAAAATTACTTTTATCGAATAAACTAATAATAATTAAATAGCTTGTTCTTAAGGCAGTTGACCAAAATTGGTCAACTGCCTTTATAAATATACTATAATGAAGAAGTACTTATATATTTTATTATTATTTTTAATCTGCCCTTTAAGCAGGGCACAGGTTAATATGGTTCAGAATGGAGATTTTTTTGAGTATATTGCTTGTCCTGATCAAGCTGGTCAGTTTAATCTTGTTAAAAATTGGTTTTCAGTAAATTGTACGCCAGAATATTTTCATAGCTGTTCAAGTGGTTCAGTGAATGTCCCAAATACTCAATTAGGTTTTCAATTTGGCAAAAACATGAATTCTTTTGCTGGTATTCATATTTATACAGACCGCGAGTATATTCAAACAAGATTAAATCAACCTTTGATTAAAGACAAATCTTATTGTGTTTCTTTCTATTTAAACTTACCTGATTTAAGCACAGTCGCTGTTGATAAAATAGGCGCGTATTTTTCGGCTGACACTCTAAAATCATTGGATTTTAACGGGCTAATCGAGTTGCCACCTCAAATTTCAAACAGTAATGGATTCATAATAAAAGATACTTTAAATTGGATACAAATTTCTGGAAAATTTAAAGCACAAGGAAATGAACAATTTATGACAATTGGCAACTTCTATTCAGATGAAAATACAATATATGAGATAATTGATACAACAGTAATACATACGTTATTTGCATATTATTTCATTGATGATGTATCCGTTTACGAATGTGATGAAGAAACGAATAACATTCTTACCCTCCCCAACGCCTTCACCCCCAACACAGATGGTATAAATGATATTTTTAGGGTACAGGGCCAAAACATAAAAACCCTTAACGGCAAAATACTTAACCGCTGGGGGCAGGAGCTTTTTACATGGTCGGATGTAAATGATGGATGGGATGGCAAGTATAACGGCAAAG
>MWBK01000018.1 GCA_002069025.1 Bacteroidetes bacterium ADurb.Bin302
ACCCGAGAAAATAGCAATACTTAAGCAGGTTACTACTGCAATTACTGCTCAACAGAATTTGTTACATGCAATGCAAGTAAAAATAGATGTGGAAATAAAGAATTTACGTTAGACGTATTTCTTTTGCCCATAGAAGAGCCCGTTCTCAACGTAATACTCTCCCTTCGGGTAGTTGATGGTATACTTCCGAATCTGTTTAGATTCGTAATATTCCACCTGTTCGAGGATGATCTTGACGGTCTCCTCATCGTGGTCCATTGTAAGCAGCTTGCGAGTCTCTTCATTCATTTTGTGATAAGTTCCATGATACATAATTACTCCTCCTTTTTTGCTTCAAGTGCTGGGAAAACTGTGGGAATCTCGGGATCGGTGTGCACCCGGAGCATGAGATTTACAGTTTTAATTCCAATAGCTTCGTAATCTTCTTTTGAAAGTCCATCTGGAGATCTTGCAATATATTCATTAACGATCTCAAAGAGTGCTTGAATTACATCAAGGACTCGTGACGCGAGTTCAAGATACCGGTTCGCTCTCCCGTACATCTTGACTGCGGCCCCTATTGCACCACAGAGTATGATAATAGCTCCGATTGATGCTTCAATATCAATCCCTTCAATCATACAGACCATGTTAGTTTTACCGTTATAAATATTATAAGAGATTTATAATTATCTTTATATAGTTTAATAAAGAATAATTTATATAATGACATCATATGAATTGCCACAGGTAGTTGTTACGATGACTAACTGGAATCGTAGAGATGATATGGCAAGAGCGATTGAGTCTATTCAATCACAAGTTTATCCTAATATTAAGATATTAATTGTTGATAACTGTAGTAATGATGGTAGTATACAACTACTAGAAGACCTCGAGCAGCAGGGGGTGCTTTCTTTTATCTCATGTCCTCATTCGGATTTTAGTGCTATGGATACTTTAAACATGGGGTTTGATATTGCTGCATCAGGGGCATATAATGCGAAGTATATATTTGTTATGGATAATGATGCTTATTTACCGGATGCGCATAATATATCTAGAGCAGTCGAAGTAATGGAACGTAATCCTAGAGCATTTGCAGTATCTACAAATGTATTAGGTTCTGATATGAAACCTCAAATGGTAATGGTTGATTGTGAAGGTAATATATTAACATTCCAAGATATACTAACATTGGACGTAGTTGAGTGGTTAGAGTTCCATGGTGCCGCTACTATGCTGCGGGTTGACATAGGTAAACAATTAGATTGGTATGATGATAGGTTCTTTATTCATGTAAATGAGATTGATTTATCTATTCGAGCAAGGAATGCAGGTTACCCAGTATTATTTGATGGACAAAATCTAACTATCCATA
This sequence comes from Bacteroidetes bacterium ADurb.Bin302, assembly GCA_002069025.1. The sequence continues at coordinate 1,361 of MWBK01000018.1, forward strand.
GTAGCTCGGTTACGGCGCGTCCAAATTTAAGAAACCGCATTCATGGATTTAAAAATTTATTATATGTTTGTAATACATATATGAAATTTACAACTCGTGTGCCATTATTTGCTCTTATTATCATAGCATACACATATAGATTATTTGATACAATTTTACATGAGGGATTTAAAGGAGTTCCAGCAATACCGTATCTTACTCGGTGGGTATGGATTGCATTACGCAATGGTGCTTTGTTGTTTAACCCATGGTATAAACGACAGATTGCAGATGAATATGTGCATATATGGTTATTCCACAGAGTATGGAAGTCATTTTTATATGGCACCTTACGCATGATTACAAAGAGACCATTGGAGTTTGGAATACAATGAAACTAGATTTTACGGATACTGAAGGCTGGCTTACCCCATTTGAAGGGTATGCATTAATGCAGATGGCATCCGTTGCCTCGAACGGCATCCTAAATATAGGCTGCTATAAAGGGAAGTCAATTGAATATATGCGTATGTGTAATCAAGAAATATCAATATACGCAGTGGATATCTTAATTCAGCCAGAGATTAAAAAGATTCCAAACGTAATTCCTATTCAGGGAGATTCTGGATCTATTCAAATTGCATCTCAAATTCCCGAAGGTCTTGATTTGGTATTTATTGATGGTGACCATATGTATAACGGGGTTATAAATGATCTTAAGAATTATTATTATAAAGTCCGCCCCGGTGGCTGCATTATGTTACATGATGCATTTTCACCTGCAGGGGAAGAGATCAATCCATGGAAAGGTGTAATGGAAGCATTCATTGATTTCTTCTGGGATATGAATAATCAAAAGTTAGGAGATATAACCTATGCGAATACGTTTTATGGAAAATATTATAACAAGGTAGACACTTCTCTTATAATACAAAAAAAGGAGGAGGTGTAAAACTATGGCATGTAAAGTAGCACCAAAGAAACCCGCAGCACCAGTGAAAAAGGCTCCGGCAGGAAAGAAGGTCGAAGAAGAGAAGAAGAAACTTCCATTTGGAAAGAAGAAGTAAATATTTATATAACTCCTTTTTTATAATTAATAGTAATGAAATGTGATGATTGTGTACATCGCCCTCCTTCAGAACGTGAAGGTGTTATTTTTTGTGAAGTAACAAAAGAATGGAAAGCCCCAGTAGAGAATTGTGATAAGTTTTCCTCGCTGGAGATTTAATATGATAAATATCCACGCACGAGATATTGCACATTCCTATGAGCAAATAATCTATGCAATAGGGTGGGATCATACCGCAACGATAACTGAGGATGGGGAAGTTGTATACATGCCAGATCCTATAATGAATATTGTCATTGATAATCCGAATAGTAACAATTTCATTCATCCAAAGTCACCATATGGTGCACAATTCTATGAAGAGTATGCTAAGGTTTTAATCGAAGGGTATGCTTCTGGTATTATTTTTGAGTATGATTATCATTCAAGATTATTTAAATATATGACTACTCATGTATTTGATGATGGGCGAGTTCGTAATATAGAAACTAATCAGATTCAATATATCATTGATAAATTAAAAGAGTATCCAACGTCCAGACGTGCTATATCAATTACATGGGATCCTTACATTGATGAAATGAAGAAAGATGTTCCATGTTTACAAATGTTACAATGTTGGATAACTTCAACAAATGCATTGGATATGTTTATTTGCTTCCGTTCTGAAGACATGCTATTAGGGTATCCTCAAAATGTTTATGGGCTTACTCAGTTACAAAAATACATAGCAACGCATCTTAATATAAGGGTAGGAAGATATTATCATACGGTTGTCAGGCCACACGTTTACCCAAAACGAGATCATAAAGAATTAATGATGTGGTATTAATATGGTAAAATGGAAATGTAGAAAGTGCGGCAGCAAAATGCCGTATAACACTCTTACAAATGAATTTAAATGCTTAAATTGTGGATTTAAGATGAAGATGAAATCACAGGATGATGAATATGTGGATAGAATGTGAAGGTAATAAATGGGTCAACACTCGCTTTATTTTGACCTTGAGTTATGATGATTTGCATAAGACTGTAAATATTACAGATATTAACAATGATGTATCAGTAATATATCGAAACCCTACTATGCAGAAACATGATGCCGATGGTATAATTCGATGTATCAGCGTATTAAAAATCAATACTCCTTCTCTATCACAGGGTGAGTTATATTCCCGTATCGAGCGCTTCACGTAATATCTTATCAAGAGATCTATGCGATGCATTGGATATCTCTGAATTACATATGAGAGCATCCGTAGAACTTATCATTGCTTCAGATATTGCAATGCTTCATAAAACAGAGGCATTGCGGGAATTATACCAAATACATTTAGGGGTGATGGATTATATTGATTCAAAGCTTGAAGAAAATAAACCCGAGTGATATTGGCGGATATTCTTGTTATCATTGTAAGAATATGCGCATTCGGGAAAATGAAAAATATTTTTGTGTATATCAGATGGATTTTATTACATGCCCATGGGAAGATGCCATAGCATGTGATAATTATAAAGCAGTTTAGTTAGAAAATATAGAGTGATACTATGTCAAATGACGAATTTGTAGAGAAGATTTTAAAAGATAGATATTATTTGCCCGGAGAATCATCGTGGGATGACATCGCGAAGCGTGTTTCGATGGCAATTGGAGATAATACAAAACAGCGAATGCAATTTTTTGACATGATTCAAAAGCGGGAATTTATTCCTAATTCACCATGTTTATTTAATGCAGGCACTTCGAACCCACTCATGAGCGCGTGCTTTGCAATAGGTATCGATGATTCAATGGAGTCCATCTTTAACGCGGTGAAGATGGGTGCCCAATTAATGAAGGCTGGTGCTGGCGTAGGCTATGATTTCTCTACAATTCGTCCTATTGGGGCACCAGTAGGGTCTACCTCTGGCATTGCATCTGGTGTTATTTCTTTTATGAAAAATTTTGATGTGATGATTGAAGTAGTAAAACAGGCAGGGCGACGGCGTGGGGCCGCAATTGGTATTCTTCGAATTGATCACCCGGAGATTAGAGAATTTATTTCATGTAAGGATGAAGAAGGTAAGTTCTCAAATTTTAATATCAGTGTAATGATTACAGATGATTTTATTACTGCAGTTAAGAATAATGAAACCTTTGATCTAAAGTTTAATGGTAAGATATATGAAACTGTGAATGCCAGAGAGTTATTTCATTCACTTGCAATGCATACTCATAAAACTGGTGAACCCGGTTATCTCTTCTATGATCATATAAATAACGCTAACCCCAATAGGCATCTAGGAGATATTACAGCAACGAACCCGTGTGTAACCGGCGATACATTAATCCTTACTTCGACTGGATATATTCCGATTGTTGATTTAGTAGGTAAACAAGTTGATGTATGGAATGGGTTTGAATGGTCATCTGTAACACCTGCGTTAACTGGAACCGATCAAGAGATTTATGAAGTTACATTTAGTAACGGTGCGCGATTAAGATGCACAGAATATCACAGGTTTCCATGTATAGATGGTGAAAAACAACTGTCTCAATGTGAAATTGGTGATAAGTTAATTAAATACGAATTACCTGTTATCGAGGGTGTAAGAGATCTTGATTATGCTTATGAAAATGGATTCTATGCAGGAGATGGTCATTCTAATAGAAGTCACTTCATTGCAATTACTAATATTCAAAAACTGAATGCACGTGAAGATGTGTATTGCATGACAGAGGAAAAACGTCACCAATTTATCGCAAATGGAATTCTAACGATGAATTGTGGTGAAATTCCTATCTTTGTTGACCCGAAGACAAACGGTGGGGAGTCTTGTAACCTTGGGTCAATAGATGTAAGTAAATTCTTGGCTCCAAATAAGACAATTGATTACCAGCGTCTGCGAGAATGTGTGCAATTAGGAGTACGGTTCTTAAATAACGTAATGGATAAAAATGCATACCCATTCCAAAGCATCGCAGACCTTACGCTCCAAACTAGAAAGATTGGATTAGGTATCATGGGTTTTGCAGACCTTCTTATTAAACAAGGCATTAGCTATGGAAGCAGGGAATCTGAATCTGTCGCACTGGGCCTCATGGAGTTTATTAACACTACAGCCATTGAAGAATCTATGAAAATCGCTGAAGAATCAGGGTGTTCTTATCCAGCATGGGAGGGTTCTGATTGGCAAAAACGTGGTATTAAAATTGCAAATAGTGTAGTGACTTGTCAGGCCCCAACTGGTTCTATATCTATATTTGCAAATTGTTCATCAGGTATAGAACCTAATTTCTCATATGTCTATAATAGAAGCACGTGGTCCTCTGGTGAGAAGCGAACTACTACATTGCGCCACCCTCTATTTGATACCCATCTGCAGACCCTCTATGAGCCCGATGAGATAGACCAGATTACTCAATGGGTATTTAATCATGGATCGTTAGCAGGGTGCCCTGTCGCCTCTGCGGAAACAAAGCGATTATTTGTAACTGCAAAGGATTTGTCTCTAACACAACACATCGATATCCAAGCAGCATTTCAGAAATACGTAGGTAACTCAATTAGTAAGACATGCAATTGTCCTTCGCGTACTACCGTAGAAGAGGTCGAGGGAGCAATTATGTATGCATGGGAATCTGGTTTAAAGGGTTTAACCATCTATCGGGAAGGTTCTCGTAATGATGTAGTATTATCAGTAAACACTGAAACTAAAACTGATGATGCGATTGGCAACCCAGTTGTTGCTAAAATTTTAAATGGTAATGGTAGAATCTTACCAAAAACCCCGCGCGATATGTTTGGTATGGTAGCAAAACGCAATTCTGGTTGTGGCAAGCTGTACGTTGTAATAGGTGAAGCATTTGGTGATCCACATACTATATTACTCAAAAACAAGGGTGGGTGTAGTGCAATGACACAGGCACTTGGTGAACTGACTGCCCTTGCGTTACGTTGGGGAATTCCAAAATGGGATCTCATAAAGATATTATGTGGGATTCGCTGTGATGTAGCAAAACATAACAAAAACTCTGATGGAGCTTCATGTGCTGCTATATTAGGTGATATCTTACGAGATGCATTCCCAGAAGAAGAAATGCCCTCTAAACACGAAGGGAATCAAACTCCCCCCGCGCCACGGATAGTTTCACAAAATAAATGCCCAGAATGTAAACGAGAATTAACTCGGTCCGATGGATGCATTACCTGCCAATATTGTGGTTGGTCTAAATGCCTCTAATCTCTTTTTTATTTATATAGTAAAATTTAAGTATAGCACATGACTGCACAGCAATTGTGTCCAGCTTTATATGGTGCCCCCGGAGGGGTAGGGTGGCCCGTGGAGCAATTTGGACCGTATGAAATATCATGGGATGGCGTTGGTAAAATATGGATTGCATCAAACCAAGAAGGATCTGGTACTATTATGGTAGATGATAGATATCTATTAACGGTAACTAATTCTACCGGGACAAAGAGTCGGGAAGAAGATATGGCTGGCCCATATCGCGGTGTTCCGCAACCCCCGCGTGATGTTACATATCTATTTGCGCCGGGCACCAACACCATGACTTTTAAAACATGGAGCACCATCTGTTGTTATTATGGACACACACCATTCTGGATAGTAACTGATTCAGGAATTATCCCAAAGAAGCCATGTGTAGTGGATATTAAATTGTGATCTACCAACGACTAAAGTCGTTGGCTTCCTGCTTCATTGATCGATGCATCTTTGCAGATGTCTGACTCAATCTCAACAGGCTCTTCGGGCAGACCCTGCCCTGTATTTTGCTTTAACAAAGCAAATCTCTT
>MWBK01000019.1 GCA_002069025.1 Bacteroidetes bacterium ADurb.Bin302
AGTCTTCACGCTTGTAAAAGTTACGTTTTTCTTTAATAAACTTGTAATTATCGTCAATCGTATATGGCATTGAAAATCTTGAGCCGCATAGAACGCCTTCAGCATAGATGTTGTCATGATAATTTGATTCTAAATTGTAATACTTCACTTTACTATAAATCTTTTCTAGTGAAACCATTTTGTAAGACCCGTGATTGGTAAGCACTGCATCACCCTTGTCAAAATCTTGAGGATACATAAAGGCTTTTTTAGTATCATTAAATATTCGATGTGATTTTCCATTTGCACCGACAGTTTTGAGAATTGTTCCATCCTCAAGTACCATTTTCCAATAACAAGGTGCTATAGATTCTTTTGCAACCCACATGACTCTAGCTTTGTCGATATGTCCTTCATCGAAATTAAAGGTTATTACTTCATCACCAAGTTCAACATCCTGAACATATTTAAATGATCCATTCTCCATTGTAATTCTTGTATTTTCAACAAAGCATTTAATAGAACTATAAAAATCAATCGTTATTGGCCCATTTAAAACATGGTAATCACTAACTATTGAATAGTTCCCTGAAACTGAATGATTTGATGGTTGGTCTGAATAAACGCTCGTATAATAAAATGCTATTCTTGCAACATTGGCAATTGCTAAACCACTACTTAGATAATCAATAGCTATATAAGTTGTGTCATTGTTAACTTTGTAATAGAAGACATCTTCTACACCAGAGATATTTATTGTTACGTTAAATCCTAGTGCAATAACATATTGTTGATTGTTGCTTGCTGCACTATCATTAAAATTTGTGCCTTTTGCCTTAACAGTGATAGTATAGCTACCATTTGCAGTAAACCCTGCACTTGTCATCGCACTTTCTAAGTTTAGATTTGTACTTGTGGTATTTTGTACTATTTTTGTATCAACGCCATTAAAGGTACAATAGATATCATATCCAGTCACAAAGTTTCCGTTTAAAGCATTATTTGTAATTGTGATGATATGACCCGCAATTGAAATGGATGGTGGACTAAGAGATGGTCTTACTTCATCAGCTTCTCTAACCGTGACTTTCGATAGAAGTTTTCCACTTGAGGGCACAATTTCTTGAATGGTATCACTTGGTGTACATATCTTTGTTTCTGTTTTGATATATTTTGTAATTACTTCTCCTTCAGGGACTATTTCAACATACCCTGCTTTATCGATTGTTCCACCTGGTGCTATCTGAATTGGATAGTCAGTTACAGTATCGCCGATTGTATCTCCACTGATAGTAGCAATAGGAGTTATGATAGATTCTGGCATAGAACCAATGACCTCTTGTTTTTGAGCGTTAATGATTTTTTTACCTGCTCTTACATCATTTGCAGCAGCATCAACGCTACTTACATCAGCAAAATCACTTCTTACTTTTCTAATCGCAGCATCCAGTTGAGCTCCGGTATGTGTTAATCTTGCCATTATCCAATCACCTCCGTTATGAATGAATCGATTTCTGATAGTGAATACTCACTCATGTAATCTGCTGTACCGATAATACTGATTGCATCACCCAGTTGATCTTCAACTATTACATTTGACGAATCGTATAGGTAAACATTTGTAATTTCTGATAGACTCTTTAAAACAAGAACTCCTGATATCGCACCGTTAAAATTAATGGTATGAGTTAAAACCAAAGCTGAAATAAAAGAATCATATATTGTTTGCATGTAGATCCCATCCAAAGCATCTAGCTCAGGATTACCACGATATCTAACTGTATGGGTAAGCCGATACTGAAGATAGTTTGCCACCCGATAAATTAAAGCTGACTGCATGGAGGAATCTGTGATGAGCTGGTTCTTTTCGCTATCAACTGCACCATTTGAATCAGCTGAAATATAGGACTCAGCGATACTTGTTCTTGTGCTGATTTTCTTTCCTACTACGGTAATTGTGTAAGTCCCAGTCCCAGTTATGGTAAAGTCAGCAGATGCAGCATAAGTTGAAATGTTTGATAATACACCACCGCTTGATGTAATTACTTGATTTGTCGAAGTATCATATTCAATATGAACGGTTGACTCTCCATCAACATCGATTATTGATTCAAAGAGTACTGATTCAGTTTCTGCTAATGAATAAATATATAAATTACATTGAACCTTATAAAGCGTTTCAATTTTAGAAATCGTATCACCATTTAAAGCGATTGAGTTTAGTGGTAACATAAATTCATCTGGTGTATTCGTAACTGAAAAAGGTTTTATTTCAATAACTCCATTAGATATCGTTCTTAAAGTACATCTACCCGCATGGGCTATTAATTGTAAACAATTCGCATGAGTTGTTATCGGAAGTGGTGCGACAGTATACATCGTTTGTAAAGCTTCATCAATTGAGTAACTTGTTACACCCGCATCTGTTAAAACATTAAGCGCTAATTCATATAAACTCTTTTGTCCATAAGTTCCTTTGTAATAATTACTGGTTAAGTGGTTTAATTTTGAACTTGCCCGAAAGGACGCAATTCCACTGCTCACAGTTGGCCTACCAGATAAAAAGTATTGATCTTCTTCTAACCACTCTATCAATCCACTACCTAAATCAAATCCAAACTGAATAGTTAACGATGCGTTCTCATCGAGTGCATTCCACTTACCACTTGGATTTGAGGGATTATAGTTTCCTTCAAAATCAATTATAGAAAACGATAACGTTTCTTTAGGAAGTCGTCTTGAAAGTGGATCAACATCATTGACCTTTTGAATGGAGATAATGTCAGCATTAGTAAACAAGTACGTTTCTTCTCCAGAGGTAATACTAATCTTTATGAATGTGCGATTTCGATATTGATTAGACATTTGAATTGCATAGCTATCACTTACCGTTTTCATTCATCAACCGTCCCCATATCAGAAACTGTAATTTGGCAATTTTGTAAAAAACGAGGTTTTCCATAATTAAGACTATTTAAATTTGAATTTGGTCGGTAAGGTTCACACGCAGGGCTTTCACAGTAAAACTTCTTTGTTTGCCAAATGCCACGATTGAAATTAAAGTACTTACAATAAAAGAACATCCCATTTGTTTCGAGCCAATTATTGATTTCCCACCATTTATTACAATCCATTACACTCCAAGAGAGTGTTTGTTTATCTCTTGAACGTCCTATCATTTGTGCAACAATTGATCCATCAGCACTTTCTTGAATAGATGCATTTCTACTGGTTTCAAATGTTCCACTGGTAGGAAAGGGTACTTCAAGCGTTAATGAATTACTTGTCGTACCCCAATACATAAATCCTGGTTTCATTTTTATACTAATAGGCATTTGAGAAACCTCCTTCATTAACCACTAAGCCACGTTTCTTTTCATACCTCGTATTTGCTCTACCGATTTCTTCATCACCGATAACAATACTGATATCTTTATCTAACAATTGTCTCAAGATGCGGTTTTGTTCTCTTAATAAGTTCACTTGTTCTCTAGATTCATCCCCTATTGATCCGGAGGTTGAGCCACTACTAACAACTGATTTCGAGTAATCATTACTTGGATTATTTGGTTGAATAGAGTCAGTTGCAACATTTCTAATATTAGTTCTAGCTTCAATATCAAAGTCGGTAGGGATTGCATCTTTAATTTCATTTTCAACTGACCTCATACTATCAACAAAACCAACACCAATTCCCTGACCCATGTTTTCACCAATTCCAGCAAACAGTGTAGAAGGTGAGTGAATTCCTAAGAAGTTAGTAATACCATCCACAATTCCACCAAAGAAATCACCAACTTTATCCCATAACCAATCAGCCATCGACTTGATACCTTCCCAAAGACCGGTAACAATGTTCTTACCTGCATCAACTATTTTATAAAATAGGCTCTCCAAAGCATTCACAACTCTCTCAATAATTAAAGGGATGGATTGAACGATTCTTTGAATGATTTCAGGAAAGTTTGTGATGAGTGAAGTAA
>MWBK01000020.1 GCA_002069025.1 Bacteroidetes bacterium ADurb.Bin302
GGGAAATGGTATTGCCAAAAAATATAGTAACAAATCTTAATCGGTTATCAAAACAAAAAAGAGCTATATCTACTCCTGATACAAATTACAAGATATTACAATCATTACGGAAACAAAAAGACCCACGGGTCACATCTACAATTGGGACAAATCGGTTAAAGTCATTACAAAAAGTGGATCGTCAATCCGTTCTCGATCCAAAGACTATAAAGAATTTATCTAAAGTGGATCGTCAATCCGTTCTCGATCCAAAGACCATAAAAAATCTGTCTAAAGTTGCTCAAATCAAAACTGATTATCTTTCAAATATCAATAAAATGATGAACAATCTTGGTTCTTTGAAAGGTAATAATTTTGAAGAAATGGAATTCTATCGTATCTCAGAAAGGAATAATTTGGTTGGAAGTGATATTCCTCGTAACAATACTGATGTTGTTTTACCAAATTTAAAGGGAAATCAGAATCCATTATCCAATTTGACTCCTGCTGAAGTAAATGTAAATCTTACCCTTGACAGTAAGATTAAAAATCGTGATATAGCACTTTTAATTCGTCGAATGAAAAACTGGAACTAATGGATCTCCAACAAGCTTATCGTTTGCAATTTTATGACATTTGGGATGTTGCATGGACAGCTATCTTCTATCTTGATGGATATACTGGAAATTTAACTGACTTGCAAGGATCAGATGAAGCTATTGTATTTAACTTTGAAAACGACTCCGATGATCCCTTTGCTCCTATCAAACCATCACAAGTTACATTCAATGTTATACTCAATGAAAACGAGTCCCTTTCAACTCTATTTGAAGTAGGTGATATGGAATTGTGGGTTGAAGTATTTCAAGGTAATGATTACAGTAGTGATTTGGCAGAACCGTTTTGGTGTGGATGGGTTGATCCTTATCAATATCAACAACCATACGATGTCCGTCCGAATGTGGTTACTATAACAGCCGTTGATGGGTTGTCATTGCTTAATGATATTTTATTTGCTGATGAGGATAGTGCAGAGGATACGAAATATTATACAGGTCGTTCCAAGGAAACTAAAATTATACTTGACATACTTGGTAAGATAGGTTATTCAGAATTCAAAGAGTTTGATAATATCTTTGAAGAACGAATGGACAATGACCCGAATCTTTCACCAATGGAACTGACATTGATTGATGCTGACTTTGGAAAGGAGAAGTATTGTGGGGAAGTCCTTTCAAACATCCTCAGTAAAAAGAAGGCTTGTATTCGTCAGAGAAGAGGTGTGTTTTGTATTTATCGCCCGAAGGCAGTGGTGACTGCTGATACAATTTATGGAAGACATTTCACTGCAGAGACCACAAAGACTTCTATCAGTTATAATCCCAACCAGTATATCCGCAGAGATGGACATGATACCAATTTGCGACAAGTTCCGGGTGGAGTGGAATCCATTGTGAAGCCCGCAAAAAGGATTTCATTATTTCAGGATTATGGAAATAAAGAAAGTTGGATTAAGAATTATGTGGTTGAGGAAAATACATATGATCGTAATCTTGGGCAATACGAACATTGGACTCCTGGTGGAGATATTCTGTGGACACACATGACTCTCCCTAATCAGGAAAAAGGGATACTGATTGACAAAACAAACTTGGCAGTAAACCCACCGTGTGTTCGTCAATCCTTCGGATCATATATTAAAGCAGCCGATGATGTGTTAATATTTTCTATTGATTATATGACTGCCAATTATTCTTCAAGCGCAGCTGAAGGAGTATATATTCATATAGAGATTAAATCAGATGCATCAAATAATTGGCTTTATAATGATCCTACCAATGATGAATATTGCAAATGGTCTCCAAGTGCGTATTGGATAAAAATTGGACCTATTGATATTCCAGTAGGGACGAGTGGATGGACTACATATAGTAGAAAAATACAAGGTATCCCTGTATCTGGTACTTATACAATAAAACTATCAGGAGTGCGCACGACTAAATTGGTTTATATTCTTTATACCAATATTCTATTTTATGGTACTTCTGATGAATTGATTAGAAAGAAACGACCCCACAAAGGACCAAATTATTTTCCTTTTACTTTAATGCCATTCTATACAGAATTGGTACTTGGGATATCGCAATACGTTACAAAATATGTTGATAAGAAAGAAGTTACTGAGGCTGAACACAGAGTAGATAACGATATTAAAGGAATAGAAATAGAATATCAGGAAGTCCTTGGGGATGTGGTGGATTCAGAAATGGAAAATATTATCGAACAATTTTCCGGTGCTTTAGCAATAGAAGTTGTTACATCACTTTCTGATGGGATTAACTCATTTGTTGCGGATCATTCTGCTGATTATTTACCATATGTTTATGTAGAGTCAGGTAGTAATGGCAAAACTCTGATATTTACGGGATTGACAAATGAAGATTTTAGCGGAGCAACCACAATAGAAAATACTGATGGTGATGTAGATGGTTCTGTAGAAAATACACAGGCATTTAGTGCAGGAACAGCACAAGTTGATACCTTTGTATGTGCATCAGCCACGGGTAGCACTTTTATAACTATTGGCACTACTATTTGTGAATTGATTGGTGATGGAATATCCATAGAAACTACAATAGATAACTTCATATCTACCTATGGAACAACTTACTTCGTTTTTGAAAAAGTAAGTTTATCTCGTTCTGGAACGAATATGCTTGCTACTGCTAATGTCCCTGGAGATCCATTTACTGCATCTGTTAGTGGTGTTGGACCGGTAGCGTCTCATTCTACAACCACACCTAATTCGACAGGCACAGCAAGGATAGATACCATTACTCTTAGTGGAACCAATGGTACAGCAAATATAACTTGTAATGGTGTCACCGCAGAAATATCAGTTGGGGAAACAACGGAAATAGCACCATCTAAGAAGTGGTATATACTCAATGAGGATTCGTCTGAATCAACGGCTGATGAATTATTGGATCTGATGGCTGATGAAGTTGCTAAACAATACAGTCGGGCAACCCATTTCATTCAAATGCCAATACAGGAATTGAGTGGAGAAACCAATCTGAATCTTATAGGGAATCTTCAAGACACAGAAAGTTTTAGATCCGTAGGAACCAACTTGATGACTGATCCAAATGGAACGAGTGATGATTATGATACATTTGATATTAACGGGATTAGGATAACATCTGCAATAACTGACGGACCTGCAACGGCGTTATCAAATATTTTTGCTGTAACCGAAGGAGAAACCATTCAAGTAAATATTGATTTAACTTTGAATTCAGGGCAGGCTCCCAGTATAGCAATAGGAGTAAATATAGTTACTATTTTAACTGAAGTAGTTCAATTGACAAATGGGATAAATAAAGTATCTTTAAAGATAAATTCTTCAAGTGCAGTTGCTAAGTTAATAATTGTCAATGGGGAACCTTCTAATTGGTCAACTGGAGATATTGAAGTTTATCATACCGGTGCTCGTAAGTATGTTATTAATCGTGGTACATTCAATGTTCGCAGTCGCACATGGGATTTGGATTTACAAGAAATGGTAGAATAATGGAACTGATATTAAATCGTAAGTATTTAAAAGACACCTATACAATAGGAAGTCTTGAACTCAACGGAAAAAAGTTGTGTGATACACTTGAAGACCCTGTTCGTAATTTGAATGATTTTAATAATGATGGGGACTTCGACGATCCGGGGGAAGGAAAAATTTATGGTCAAACGGCTGTGCCGGCTGGGAGGTATCGGGTTATATTTAATTACTCCCCGAAGTATAAGCGAGTAATGCCATTACTTTTAAATGTTCCAGGGTATAAAGGCATAAGGATTCACGCAGGCAATACAGCGGCTGACACAGCCGGATGTATTCTTTTGGGAGAGAATAAGGCAAAAGGCATGGTACTTAACAGTCGTTATCACGTTGCAGTGGTAACAGCACTTATGCAAAAGTCTATAAATGAAGGTGAAGAAGTTTGGATTACAATTAATACATAGCATTATGAAAAAATTACTAATTGGATTATTGTTAATGACTACTATTGTAGTTCATGGACAAAGTAAATGGAGTGGTTTTTTCAAACCAGTTACGTATGATGCACCTGCTCTTATAACAAGAGACATAGGAGAACCCGTAAATCTTTGGTTGTTTCGTCCGGTTGTTAGTTTTACCGCAATTCAATTCACTTGGAATCCTTTGAACAAAAGGTTTGATAATACCGCATTTACTTCCATTGGAATGGGAATTGGGTATCAACACTATATTGAATCCAAAGGAGAACCGTACAATGATTTTGGAGGAGGAATACTGATGTTAGCAAATACTACTACTACAATGGAACAAGCAGCTTCTATTTCAATTGCTGGGGTATTTAACTTTCTTGACTTTGTTAGTATGGGAGCCGGGTATGATATGGGAAGAGAAGTATTTTTCTTACTAACCGGTGTGAGTTATAGTTTTTAAAACAATCTTGGTGGAGGAGGG
>MWBK01000021.1 GCA_002069025.1 Bacteroidetes bacterium ADurb.Bin302
CTGTGCACCTGAACCAGCTAAATCGCAAGTCAAACTTGCTTTGTCGTCAGCTGCTACTGATATGTTAAGATTTTCAACATATGCTTTTCCAGTGAAGTACGTAGTTGTGTCTAATGATATCTTAACATCAAGTAATGTACCATTATTAAATGCATTATACAAGGCCTCTTGTGAATTATTGGCTGCAAAAGCAACTGTACCATCAACAGATGCTGACCAATTCTTTATTGCTGGTACTTTCTCTTTATAACCCATACCAAAAGCAATAATTTCTAATTTCTCTTTCGAGCGTAAGATCAACACCGGATATATAACATAATACTGTAGGTGTTGCTCCGATTGATATACTGGCTGTTAAACCAGTGAAGGGTGTGTCTGCCATTTTTTACTATTCTCCTTTATAAATTATTTTATATGTCGCTCTGAATATGTGTAACATTTTTTCATCACGTCCCACATACTTAAAACCATTTACAGGTATTATATCGACATTATTTTGATGTATACCTTCTGCCAATTCATTCCATATATCTGTACAAATAGGCATTGCTTCTGAATATTTACCAGATCTACAAGTAATCAATAATGTAGGATATATAATTGGTTCGTAACCACCAAAAAACGTTGTAGCTTTATGACCCTCATCCGATTCATTCATTGTGCTTAATGTAATAGAAACACAATCCTTGTGTTCGGCACTTAAATTACCATAAACTATTGGATATTCTATATCTAATAATGTTCCTATAAATTCAGGTATTTCTAAGAGTGTCATACTAAAACCTCATATCCTTCTATACGACCATCAGGCATAATCAATGTTGTTACTTCCGCAACATAATTACCATCTAATGTATCCATCCAACACTTCAATCTTACTCTGCCTAACTGCTCAAACGGTATGAAATATAATGTTTTTGTAAGATACACATCACCGTTTTTTCCTAAGACTACCTTTTCATATGGCTCTTTTCTACAAGCAAATTTCTTAACAGAGCCCGCTACTGGATCGCCATATTGATCCACTTCTCCTGATATTATACACTCAACAGTTTGATTAGCATATCTCTCTAATATCGACATATACCATATCCTCCTATTAAGCAAGATAATAATACACGTACAGCATCGTCGCAAATCGCCGTCAGCGGATCGCTTGAGGAGCTTGAGGAGGTACTGTATGTTTCGGAGACGTGGCCTATGGTGAAACTTTTTAATCCCTTTGGCTTCTGATTTGGTATGGCACCACCAATTGACAATGCTTCTATTACTTCAGCCGGTTTTATTGTATCAACCGATACGACCGACTGATTTATATATCTAGGAAAACATGTCGTTTGTGTGACGTCATATACTCTGCCAACGAAAGGAAGTCTCTCAATTTTCTCAAAGGCTCTAGTGAGTAATACAGTCTTAGAGGCATCATCTAAATCAGACCAGTATAGATACTCTTTATCTGTTTGTAGATAGTGCGTATCGATATATGTATTAGCTTCTTCAACTGTATTGTAACTCATCTTGACCTCTGTATCAGTTCGACCTCTTTAGATAATAGAGGTCTTGTTCCTTCTGGATCGATTGTTATTCTCTCAACTGCCTGCATACCAGCAAATTTTGTTTGTACACTTGCGGGCAATGTGCCTATGTATGCTGTTGCCCACGAGCCAGAAAGTGTATCTGGTACTACAGTGGATGACAACTCTACATTACGCACATTTAAGTAATATTCGTAACGTGTGACACCAGCATCAAATGATAAACTTAGCTGCCTGTAATTAGTGACCTTAGCCACATTAACATAAGCACCCAAGTACTCAACATCATCTCTATAAAATACAAAGAAGTCAGCTGCCGCCATTCCTGCGGATGCTAACGTACCGCCGTCCCACGCATACATAATATCCTCATAAGTTGTTTCAGCAGGTATGGCAGCACCAATACCAATCCAGTAACCCATTGCGCCAGCTCCATTTTTATGATATCTAAGATTCTTCGCTGTTATGGTTGCAATGCCCGTTGTCTTATCATACGTT
This sequence comes from Bacteroidetes bacterium ADurb.Bin302, assembly GCA_002069025.1. The sequence continues at coordinate 2,034 of MWBK01000021.1, forward strand.
ACCGCATAATCAGACGCAAGCTCTGCATCCGTATACAACTCATTAGTATCATGTATAGGCGCTTTTATTACTGTATTCTCATCAAATGCCATGACTTATACCTCTTTCTTTTTCTTATTCATTAGCACTAACAATATCACCAGTTCTGATTAATGTTGCATTATAGTCATTAGGAAGCATCCAAAGATCATGGTACACACGATGATCAACAGCCCATGAATTTGAAGGCTGATATTCATCTGGTCCAAACACTCTGACTTTATCCTGTTTCATAACGGCAACTGGTCCGCCTGTTGGTACTATAATCCACTTAATGTCTTTAGCCCCTGCTGCTGCTCTAAATCCGCCCGCTTCCTGACCAGTTGTTGTACCGTCAAGGAAGTTGTACGCCGTCTTAAGTCTTGCGCTAGGCATTATGATAAGTGGATTACCGTCAATAGATTTTACCTTAGTATTAACTAAGCCATTGTTCATATTGACATAATCAAGATTGTGTATCCATTCTCTACCAAAGTAATCTCTAGTAAATCCGGACATCAATATTGAAAATTGTACACCCTCACCATATGCGTCTCTTAGTCTTGTTAAGTCATCAGCAAGTGTTAGTGTTATTGTTTCTTTTTCGATGTCTGTTGCAATGATACCCGATGGATTTTCTGTACTAACAATTGAGAACATCTTACTGATACGATAACAATCTATTTCTGGGATAACCCATTTTGCAAAATACTCTTTTAGTATATTGGCTACTGATAGAATAAAACCTGTATCATCATTATCGATATAATCAATAAGGAATCTACGACCTCTATCAACCTGCATAGTGTAATCTTTTTTTGCACCATCTGCATAACCAGTTACATAACCAAGTATTTTATCGTAGTTCGCCATACCTTGTACAGAGAACTCAGTGAAGGTCATTGTTTTTCCACCTTTGTATGTTCCCTGAAGTTTGGCTACGTTACTCTCCATCCATGCTGTCTGTGCACCCCAGACATACTGTTTGTATAATCCGGGAAGTACTTTTGTTTGCACGAGGTTTGTTAAATTGTGTGGCATTTCTTATTCTCCTTTTTCTTATAAATTTTATTGCATTGCAGGTACATCAAAGTTAAATATACTATTTAAAGTCTTATCTAATGTACCCAATTCCGTACCATCGTTGCCACCATTTTTACCAGTTCCATCCGGAACTTTTTCGGTGAACAACGCAGGTTTACTTTCTTTCCAAGTTTTGATTACCTCGTCGATACCTACAAGGGCGCCATTGGCATCTAACTTCAAGTTTTCTTTTGAGAACTTTGGTGAATCATATAATAGCTCGGCATCAAGTGCACCTACATCTCGCAGTTTTGACAGAGCTGCGTCCCTGATCTTCATTGACGTAAGTTGTTCATCAAACTGTTTTACAAGTTCATTTTCTTTAGCTTTTACAGCTTTGTCGATGTCCTCTTGTGTAAACTTCTTTGATGAGTCCCCTTCGTCTTTTTGTTCATACTCGGCTACTTTTGCACTTAGCTCTTTACGTTCATCGTTAACTTTCTTAAAACGATCATACGGTATCACGTTCCAATCAAAGTCATCACCAACTTCCGTATCAACCAAGGCTAAAGTATCCTTTGATAAAACTTTCTTTAGTTTGTCATAAAATGTTGACATTCAAATCCTCCCATTTAACGTCTGTCGACGATTTATATGTTAATTCTGCTTCGCAGGATTTACATTCGTTATAGCTGTTTTACTACCTTTAGTTGATGCAACTTGACCTTTCTTAGGCCCTGGTCCAGCATTCTTTTGTTCTGGATCATTTGCATCAAGATTTGCTTGTTCGCGTTCTATCATTTCTTCTGCACGCTTGTCAATATCCTTTATCCATTGATCTGCTTCTTTATCTGTAATATCCAAATAACGCATTATTGCTTCCTTTATCGGCATTATAGTGTTCTCACCACAAGCCAGCTTAGCTAATTCAAGCAATTCTCTTGGATCATTAGGTAATCCATCCGACCAAACGACTGATATATCATTCGGCTTAAAGGCTTGAGGATAACCCTTAGAAGAGAGGATCGAGAGTAATCTTTTTACATGAATGGTCAATGAATTTGATATACGCCTCGCTTTAGCCAATGGAGTAACCATCTTAGCACGCATAGCAGCTCCGCTAACAGCTTGGAAAGTACTATCTCGTGCACCCGCTAATGCTGAACCCATTTCACTAAGTATATATAGTTGATCAACTAAAAATTCCATTTGTTTGAATGACGCTTCAAGCTGACCATCCCATGTTAAATATTTTGGGTCCTTGTCTTCAGGCATAGTCGCAAAATATCTACCTGGCTTAAATGTGAGTTCCTTTGTTACAGGATCCGCTTTTAAAAGTGAAATAGGACCCGTTAAAATAGGATCCGCATGTTTGTCCAATATAGTACTTACTTGTGCAACACGCGTAGCAAGTTCAGATATTGTCGAATCAATGTTCATATAATCATCGTCACCATATACTGTGTCAGTTGTTTTAAAAGCACGTATATGCATAACGGCATTTACAGTTAATCCTGTTGGTACTTTTCTTTCGCTCACTAATGCCAAAATTTGTCTATCAACAGAGGATGATTTGAAGACTTTTTCAATGTAGTAACCTACCTCATGGATTTGAGCAGTTAAATACCAATCAGGATTAAGCTCGTCCCCACGATTTTCTGTCCAACACAATACATGTTTAATCTCAGTGTTTGTTCCATCTTGTGATACGACAGGAAACCATTGGGATGGGTCCCATACGGTAAAAGTATATTTTTCCCCGCTTTTATACAAACGCCATATAGCGTCACCGTACCTGCTTATGTCTATTACTGTTGAATACATCTTGGCATCGAAGTCGTTATCGTCACGAATTGTATCTAAAATGTCAGAGCTACCTTCAGTCTTTGCCGTTATGTTTGGATATTCACCACAGACTAAATCAGCCATTTTTAATGTCATTAATTTCGGATAACCTAATACAATCGGAAAGGATATTAAATTATCGAAATTACCTATTACACGTGTTATTCTACTTATATAAGTATTATATTCCTCTGGTACATCAGTACGGAATAACATCCTATTTATTCTATAAGTATCCAAACGTGCACGCTCATTATACGGCGGGAAGCACTGACCCACTTCAAGCCATGATAAATCGTGTAACATTATTGATTTGTCGAACGAATCATTACTTGGCATTAATATACTCCTGATAAACTATTTTTTGCATATGTGTATATTGCGTATCTATCTGAATCACATGCGTGGTCGTGAATCTTCAATGGTCTATCAATTCCCATACTTGAGGCGGTTGCATCCCATGCATACGAACTATATTCTTGGACAGTGTTTGTACACGATGGATCTATAACATACATACCCTTTTGTAACATATTACCAACAACACGAATACCATTTATAACATCATTATCGGCATTAGCTACTATATAACCCGCCCTCAGCAATTCTAATTTCCACGATGATGCTGAAGGATCAACATATACCATTCGCACACCACCACAATCATCTATCTCTGGAAACCCAGCTAACCAATTTTGAAAATCAATTAAAAACTCACCATCAGTTTTTTGTGTTGGTACTGTCTGTTTAGATACGTCGTAATAATATTCAGCCCGCTTATACATTCTACCACTTCTAAAACATGCCATAAGCGACCAACTCATAACAGTGGATGTTCCGTAGTCGCATCCAACTATAAATGCAATCACCGGATCATTTAATATATCATTACCATATCTTAAAACCAATTCATCCTTATTCTTATATGTAGGTATCGGCAATGCTTTTACATGATCATCTACCTTAAACATGTCATAGATCATACCTTCTGCGATTACCCACAATCCAAGTATATACCTTTTATAGAATACACCAAAGTACATTTGCTTTAATGATTCCATATACTCGGTAGGTAAGTTTGGATTATCATCCATTGTAAAATGCCAAACTTTTTTATTTACAATACCCGCATTCATTATGTACCCTGTATAAAACCAATGATACGGTGAATCCGGATTACAGTTACAAAAGCAACTAGCACCTTCCACGGACATACGAGCCATTAACTGTGCAAAGAAACTTTCAGGATAGAGACTCGCTTCATCGCAATATGCTCCAGCTATAGTTGCTCCACGAATCTTTGCTTCTGCACCCTCGTTTGTAGCTCC
>MWBK01000022.1 GCA_002069025.1 Bacteroidetes bacterium ADurb.Bin302
AAAATCAGGTTGCCGTTATTATCATATTGAAAATTGACATTGGAACCCCCGGTTGTGGTTGTAATCTGATTAATATTATTTACCGTGTAATTTGTGACGACTCCGTTTAAATTAGCCGCTGTACGGTTTCCCAAAGCATCGTAGGTATAAGTGTTGTGTATAACGGGGCTGCCTTGTGGGCCTCTTTTATAATCGGTTAACCGATTATTATTATCATATACAAACTGTTCAGATTTATTATTATTTGTCCTTGTCAAATCATTTTTATTATCCTCTTTATTGTAAGTAAAGGTTGTATTTTGTATTGTATCGGCATTTAAATATATTAACCGGTTATTTGCATCGTACTGATAAGTATTGGTAATTCCATTTGCAAGAGTCTTTTGTATGAGGTTGTTTTTATTATCATAGGCAAAAGATGCAATAGTTACATTATTTTTCAAAATACTTGAAAGTCTGTTTCTTAAATCAAAGTTTTTTACCACAACTGTACTATCAGGGTAAATTGTAGTTTGTATTCTGCCTGCAATGTTATAAGAGTAATTTACAGTTCTGCTGTTAAAGGTTTCCGAAATCAAGCGGTTCAGTACATCGTAATTGAAGTAAACAGTACCGTTTACATTTGTTGCTGTTTTTACTCTGCTTGATGAGTCGTAAGTATAAGTAAATACATTACCGTCGGGCAGTGTTTTTGAAACAATACGATTAAGAGAGTCATAAACATAATTAATAGTTGTACCATCTGCCAATTGCTGAGTAGTGATATTGCCAATATTATCATAAGTAAAATCAATATGGCGTCCATCAGGATAAGTAACTGAAACCGGCCTGTCAAGATTGTCATAAGTGTACAGGGTTGAATGATTATCTTGATCCTTTACACTTGAAATATTTCCTTTTACAGTATAAGTATAGGTAATAACACCGCCCAGATTGTCTGCGATTGTTTTTACTCTGTTCAGACTATCATAAGTTATGTTTGCTGTATGACCATTTCTATCTGTTACCGAAGTAATGTTATCGTTATTATCATACACAAACTGAAAATCGTTTCCCAAATAATCCGTAATTTTTGTTTGCCGGTGTTTATCATCATAATGGATTGACAATGTATTTCCGGCTCCATTGGTAACAGCACTAACATTACCTGCTGGGTCATAACTATAAGAGCTGATGTTTCCTGTACCATCTTGCACGGTCTTTACCCGGTTCATTGCATCATAAGTAAATTGGGCATTGCTTCCGTTTGGCAGGTTCATGGTTGTTAGGTTTCCGTTGGGATCGTAGCCGAAATTTGCAACATCTCCTGTTGGAAAAGTCAAAGACGTTAATTTATTCCGTGTATCATAAGCATATTTATATTCATAACCGAGTGGCCCTTTTATGCTTGTGATATTATCCATGGGATCGTATGCCAATGTGTAGATGTTACCCTTAGCATCAATATATTTTACAGGTCTGTTAGATGCATCATACTGAATATATGTAGATTGATTTTTCTCATTTTGATATGATATAACATTGCCAATGCTATCTAAACCCAGATTAAAATTTTGATTAAGCGGATCTGTAATTTTTTTCAATCTGCCCAATATATCATATTCAAGTGTATTCGTATGATTCGCAGCATCTGTAAATGAAACTAAGTCGCCCCTTGCAGTATAGACCAGTGTAGCAATAGCCCCGTGTGGCGCAACAACAGATGTAGGATTCCCGTATGCATCGTATAGATAAGAATAAATATTGCCTTTCGGGTCAGTGCTGGTCAAAATATCTCCATTGGCTGCATAGGTGGCAGTGTATTTTAAATTACCCGGTTCCGTTAGTTCTATCAGGTTACCATTGACATCATATGCCATAGTAGTGGTATTTCCCTTTTCATCGCGGAAACTGGTCATAATATTAAAATCCGGAGCGTAGGTATAAGTTTTTGTATTGCCCAATGCATCCGTTATGGCAAGTACATTACCTTTTGCATCATACGTATATTGTGTTAGATTTCCATTTGCATCCGTTTCACTTGTTTTGTTACCTTGTTGATCGTAGGTAAAAGACATATTGTAGCCACAGCAATTGCTGGTAAGTTGTGAAAGCCAGACACCGTTTCCGCTTTTTTGATAGCCATAAGTTGTAACCTGATTATTTCCATCCGGCATATAATCCGTACAAATAGTTTTTAAAACAGAGGTGTCATAGCTAAAACTGATTCTTTTATTACAACCTATCACTTCACTGCAGGTAATATTTTCAAAATAAATGATATCAACTACATTTTTGTTTTTATCGGTAATGCTCTTCATTGGCCCGTTAACCAAATAATTATACTTTGACTTTCCGCCCAATGGGTCGGTAACCTGTATCAAATCTCCATTATTGTTATAAGCATATTGTATCGTTCTTGTTGGAGAAGCTACTGCATCCGTCACCGTTTGTAATTTGCCGCCTGCATTATAAGCCAATGTGATAGATTGCCCTGCCGTTGTGGAAATTGATGTAAGTAAACTGTCTGTATAAGTAAACTGAAGATAGTTGCCATTAGGCTCAGACATTTTTGAAATTTTCTTATATACAGAATCATCAAAGAAAAACTTTGTACCATCAGGCTTGGTTAATAAAAATTTTCCGGGTTGATATTGAGATAGTGTTGCAAATATTCCTTTTTCAGCTTCATAATTTGTTCCATTTTTTACATACAAATCTTCCCTACCATCTCCCCAGGAAATGGTAACATTATCAATTGAGTCAACTCCATAATTTACAGAATACAAGCAGCGCCAGCCATTACCAAATCCTACGTTTCTGTCAAAGTCAAAACTATTATAATAAAAAGTCAGGTTGATATTAAATCCACGAGAAGCTATATAATCATCGGTGCGTTTTATAAAAACATTCCCACTCAAAGTATTTACTTGTACACCCATTGGACCTTCTTTATTGGGTCTGTTCAGATTTTGAGCCATCAGGCTGCCGGCCAAACCAATAATTAGTATTGCCAACAAAAACATCTTTATTTCTTTTCTGCTACTCATAGCTTTTATTTAAAGCTGAACAATATTTTAAATGTTTTTCAACTCTATTTAATAATATAATTTGCATCAGCATGTGCCGGGTATGTTACAGGCGCTTTACTATAAACTACAATAACTCCCGAACCTCCTGCTCTGATGATACCCGGCGGGCCTTCCTGTCCGCTTAAGGTTAAATACAATGAAGGACCTGCAGTATTTAATCCAGACTGTGTAAGTGCTATCGGTAAATTTTCCACACTATATAATACTCTTGTTTGTGCCGGTATATCATTATTGGTTGGATTATGATAATTGATCTGAATGGGGAATGGCCATCCTCCAAATGCATGTGCCGGTAATACCAGTTCTATTGATAATTGTGAATTGAGGCCGGCTGCTGCACCCGGATCGCAACCCGGCTGATTTCCATTACCTGCACCCGTGTTGACACCACCACCTGTAATCAATCCGCCATTATTAGGATTTACGACCGAGAAACCATTGGTTAAAATTGCAGTAGATAAATCCGTCTTGGTTAAAATGACATCATAAATTCCTAAAGGTCGTCCCTGCAAATTGAATGTGGCATATACTGTTGTGCTATTCGTATAGTATATTGCTGTTGCAGGAATGACAGTTGCGTTTTTCACTAGGGTTGCCGTCATGTTATTAGTAAACAAAGAACCAATGATGCGAATGGTTACATTACCACTATTACCGCCCGAGTTAGCATCAACCGACACAATACTAAATGGTAACACTTCGGCTTTCAGTGAAATATTTTGATTTAGTCCATTACTTACGGATAATACATTGATATAATAAACCGAATCGGTAACTGAAGCCATGATGATTTGCTGATTGCCATAATTGGGCGAACCATAGGCATAATCAAAATGTGCGGCAGATGGGATATAACCTCCGCCTATATACATTTGGTTATTGGCAACCAGTGAATCATTAGTTTTTAAAGTAACCATTATCGTAGCTCCTATCAAAGAATCAGGAATACTCAATCTAAAATATCTTGGAACTGATTCAAGCGTTGATGAAGTAAGCGTATTTAATGGAAGGGGTTTCACTTTCACATAAATAGGTGTTGCAGATACGGATGTATTGTTTCCTTCCAGTGTTTCAGGAATATTATTCACTACATCCGCTTTTATGATCAGGTTATAGCTGCCTTCTGTTACACCCGTTACGATTGGAGTATGCGCCAAAGAATCGATAGTAAGCGGCCCCATATTAATGTTCTTATTCTTCAACCCTATTAAAACAGCAGAAGAGTCTAGTACAGTATTCTTTGACAGATAAATGGCATCAGTTGTAATGCCGTTTGCCGTATTGGGTGAATTATTAAATACCTTCCATTTTAAAGTATCAATTGTATATCCCAGGAACACTGAATCCGGTTGTTGAATGTTTTGTACCAGAAGATCAACAGGAGGAGGATTGAAAATTGTAATATACCGAATCGCTAAATTATTACTCTCGTTACTTTCAGTTATTTCGCCATTTGCATCGGTATTTATAAGCAAAACATAATTACCGGGAGCAAGGTTTTGGGGAATAATGGATGTTGTTATAGTATCATTGTAATAAGCTGCTGGCAATAAGTTCCCGTAATGCCTTTTTGTATGTAATAATATATCACCATTTCCTAAAACCGCATCGGTTGAAAGATAAATATTCTCAATCCAGCTATTGGGATAAGTAATACCAGCACCATTATTATTTACCCGGTATGCAACAGTTAATGGCTGTCCAATTGCTGCATTATTTATAACAGACATGATGCTGTCTGTTAAATCAGCCAGTAATGGAACTTTTACATGAATTTTTTTAGCAGCACCTGAAGCATTGCGAATAAAGTTGACATTATTCGTATTGTCCATCTCTATTACATTTCCCAAATTAGTTTTTACCAGTGCATAGTAATCTCCTTCCGGAACTAAAGGAATGACAGGAGATTTAGTGTCACTATAGGTTTGATTGGTATTTAGTGTAAAGTACTCAGCATAGTTATTATTGAGATAAATAGCATTGCCATTAAAGACAGAATCCGGCGACAGATAGGGCGCATCGTGAGTATTGCTATAGTAGTATATATTATTGGGTTTCATTCCCAAATTTTTAACGGTCCAGTTGAAAGCATAAGGATAACCTACCACTGCCGTATCGGCTCCATTTACTGAAGTAACAATAAAGTCGGGGAAAGGATTTTTTAATACCCTTTGACCACTACCGGTAATATTATTGCTTGAATTGCCTCCTTCATATACACCCGTATTGGCGTTTGTTTTTACATAGAACCAGGCATTGGTGTTTAAAGATTGTGGGAAGCAGGAATTAATATAATAGGAGTAAGGCATCGTTAAGTAAAAAGAATCACGATAAGATGCACCTGAAGTAAGGATTTCGCTATGATTTCTTAGTCCAATAAAATATGAAGTAGATTGATTAAATACAGCATTACAACTTACAAATAAACTGTCAACCCAGCTTCCACTGGTAGTATTGGGCCCATTGTTGATAACTGTATAACAGAATAGCTGTGCATGAGAAGTTAATACCGTATCAGCTAATGTAAAATCAGAAACTATTAAGTCAACAGGAGAACCCGGACTTACAGCAATTGCTACTGCACTGCTTATATTGTTATTGATATTAGTTTCGCTAAAGCTGTTATCACTGTTTCCTTTTACATATAAATACCAAGTGCCGGTTGCGGCAGGAGGAAAAGCATAGCTGATTGTATGAGGCACACCCGAGCCTGCAGATACATTTTCATTATATGTATAGGTGCCTACCAATTGAGCAGTATTGTCGAATGTAGCCGAAGTACTTATGTATAAATTGTCTTTTCTGATATGATTGAAAACGGAACCAAGACCGTTGTTACTTACCGTGTAAGAAATATTGAATGGAACTCCGCCTGTTGCATTGGCAGGAGTCGATACCGAGTTAACAACGATATCAGGTCTTGAAATCGTAATGGGCAAAGTGCTCCTTTTGATTTGTGGTGCACCGGGATATTCAAATACTTCATGCTCAGGATTAGCATATACATAGACATAATAATTTCCCTCCGATAAAGTATCGGGTATAGTGAGGTTGAGATTTGTAGGAAAGTCTTTGTTCGGTTCTATTACATTTTGAGTATTGATGTTGAAGGAGGCTGGATTCGTTCCTGCTGGTTTACAGATATTGAAACCATATTGGGAATCATTAAAATAGCCCAATGCCGACATTGCATTTCTATCTCCACCATGTTGAAATCTTCCCATATAAACTGCATTGCCAACATTTAAAACCGGGTCTTTACTTATATATACTTTATCCATCCAGTAGCTGGATCCCCATCCAAGGCTGTCAGTAAGTATAAAACCATTTGGCGGGCAGGATGCACCCTGAACGCCATAGTGTCCTTTATATTTTTCAATATTATCAGTAAAGCCGGTATTCTTAATATTCCAGTTGATGCCGATACTCTGTGTTGTGCTGGCAGTCGTAACCGGTACTGTTAAACTGGATACGGTAAGTGTGGGTGTAGGCGTGAGGAATACTTGTATCAATTTATAATTTACATTATTATTGGAAGCGGCTCCTTCATAAAGAGAATTAGTAGCATTAGTAAATACATAAATATAATATACACCCGGTGATAAAAAATTGGGAACAACTACCTGTGTATTTACAGTATAGATGCTATCATGTTGAATTTGAATATTTCCATTTCCTATAACAGCATCCTGTGCATCATTATAATAAGTGCCATTGGATTTTGGAAACTTGAGTAGTGTAGCTGTATTGATATCAAAGAACGGGCTATTGGATATAAACACTTTATCGTACCAGCCTGCATTTACAGGCGTAAGTACTCCATAGTTTTTAACCTTATATGTTAAATTAAGTGTACTTCCGGTAAATGTGCTTGCAGGCGTAAATACGGTATCTACTCGTAAATCCGGCTGAGGCGATAATGTTATATCTATTGGTTGAGGTGCAGTAGCTGTATCATTTGCAACGGTAGTTTGAGGCAAATTAATATTGCCGGGATAATTAGAAATAACATAAACATACAACGGAACACTATAGTTAACAGGTAAAGTGAAATTGATTGAGTTGCTGTATTGCTGACCCGCATCCAAAGCACTGACATTGGGCTTTGTTCCAATGAGTAATGTTCTAATAGGGAACTGCAAACTACTCCATCCACCAGGATTTGTTTCCGGAGGTATTGAAAAATTGGGTGATGTATCAAATGAAAGAAAAACAGCATCCGTCCAGCTTTTACTACCGGTACTACCCGGGCCATTATTTTTTACTGTCCAGTTAATGGCTACCGTTTGACCTGAGAAAGCAGATACAGGCGCCTGCACATTGATCGGCTGCAAATCAGGCAATGGTATCAAACTAAATTGTTGTATGGGGCCAGTATTGATTTGAGTACATGAACCATTGTGCGCTACTACCATCCATTTATAAGTCTGATTATATTGTAAGCCGGAGTTGATTGATAAAGTATAGTTAACTGTTGATATGCCATTTACAAACGGAGTACCGGGCTGTGTAGAATCGGATCTCCATACATAAATGTCAAAAGTGTAATTCAAACTTGGGTTTGCCGGTATCCACGATAGCGTTAATGGCAATTGCTGATTGATTGCATTATTCTCTGGCAACATGCCATTCACCGAGTCGGGCAGTGCAGATGTAACTGCAACAATCGCTAATGAATCATTAGCACTGGGCACGCCGCAACTACCTTGTGCACTTACAATCAACGTATAATTTCCAGGGGCAGGCCAAACTGTAGTAACAGAATTAGTATTTGAAGGTAGTGTAGCTCCTCCTGCTATACGCCAGGTATAATTTGCACCAGGGATATTGTTAATTGTATAAGTTGCATTTACGCCGGGGCAAATACTATTGGGTCCGCTGATGGAATTAAGTTCTGCAACGCGAACGCAAAAACTTCTATCCACATTGGCTGCAGGTAAATAATTACTATTTCCGCTTTGAGAAGCTCTTACAGTTATTGTTCCCAAGCCGGTTGGAGTCAGTAAATTTCCAGATAAAGTGGCAGAACCGGAAACAAGGTTAAAACTTACTGGCAAACCGGAAGTTGCAGTAGCCAACAAATTAATATTGCTACCAAAATTTTGATCCGGTATTGACGTAAAATTTATTGTTTGCGAAGCTTGATTAACATTAAAGGTTCTTGTTACCGTTGCAGCAGTATCATATACATTATCTCCCAATTGAGATGCTTTTACCGTTACAGAACCTACACCCAGTATGGTCAACAAATTGTTTATAGGGTTTATACTGGCCGGGCCGCTTACTATGGAGAATGAAACTGGCAAACCGGATGATGCTGTAGCGCTGGGCACAAATGGGGGCTCGTTATACGTTTTATCTGAAATGGCAGGGAAATTGATGGTTTGTGGTATGGCATTCGCCGCAAATGAAATTGTATTTGATGAGGGGCTTTCACCACAAAGGTTATAATATCTTACTTTAAATGCTCCGGCCTCATTGGCATAATAGGAAGCATTATTGGCTCCTGAAATCAGTATATCATTTTTATACCAGTGATAGCCCAATGAGTTTTGTGATGGTGCGGGCACACTGGCATAAAGCCATCTTCCAATATTATTGATAACAGGAGTATCTGTGGGGGGCGGTGGCGATACAGATACGAATTTAGATCTATTGATGCTACCCCCACATATATTATAACAAACTACACTTATCTGATGATTGCCAGTACTTCCCCATTTTACATAAGCTGTATCGTTATTGGTAGTTAGCGTATCACCGGGAGTGACAGACCAGGTATAATAAATTCCCTGCTGTACAGGCGTTACCCAATACTTATGTACCCCGCCATATAAACAACCTGTTGAA
>MWBK01000023.1 GCA_002069025.1 Bacteroidetes bacterium ADurb.Bin302
GGCTTGCGGTACCTTTATAAAACGTAGCAGCTTTAAAATACTTGAGCCAGGACCATACTTACAGCAATTCTTCATGTTTCAATGGGACCTTATAATATGTGATGAAGTACATAGAATAAAAAACAAGGACGCGAAAGTCACACATGCATTAGAGAAGCTACCGGCACGTAGAAAAATAGGAATGACAGGTACACCTATATTAAACAAACCAGATGACCTATACAGTATACTACATTGGTTGAATCCCAAGTACTCGGGTAATAGCTATTGGGCTTTCGTCAATAAGTATTGCAAAGTGGAAGATAGTTTTTTCGGTAAGAAAATAGTAGGATTAACTGATAGTTTAGAGCGACAACAGGAACTAATAGACTTATTGGAACCCTTTACAATCAGAAACCCAGACTTAATTTTAGGTAAGGGTAAACGTGTTACAGAGATACCCTTAACCATGGGCGTAAAGCAAAAGAAGTTATATAAAAAGATTAAAGATCTTCTGCTTGATGAGCTTCCAGAGAATTGTACTATTTTAAATGGTATGGCAAAGATGATACGCTTACAACAAACTACAACGGCACCTGAAACGTACGAGGTTCAAGAGAATATTAAGTTTGATTGGATTGTCGAAATGTGTCAATGTAATCCAGATACTAAGTTTGTGATCTTTAGTCACTTTGCTTCATCAATAAACTGGCTTAAGGAAAGGCTACAACTTGAGGAGATTGGTATTGTACCATACATTGGCGAAATGTCAACTAAAGAACGTAACGCGTCGCTTGAGGCTTTTAAGAGCACACCTGTTCAAGTATTGGCTGGTACGATTGGTGCTATGGGACAAGGAATTGATGGTCTTCAGAATGTATGTCATGTAGCAATATTCTTAGACAGAGACTGGTCACCTGCACTTAATGAACAAGCGGAGGATCGCTTGAACAGGATAGGACAAAAGGAACTTGTGGATATATATGTACTGGAATGTATAGGTACAGTGGATAAGTATGTAGGAAAAATAAACATAAATAAGACAATTGATATAAGAAAGGTGTTTGACGGAAATGAGAATATTAGCATTTGATCCTGGTGAGAACACGGGATGGGCATATATGGATACAAGCAAGCCTGAGTACTTTGAGGCTGGTACAGTAGTAAGAAAATTTGAGGAAATAGAATCATTAATTGCTTTCTATAGTCCACATATAGTTGTGTATGAAGCATTTAGACTATATCCAGGTAAAGCAACATCTATGGCTTGGAATGATTTCTATCCTGTTCAAGTAATAGGAATTATTAAATTCCTATGTGAGAAATCCGGTATACAATATGAGGAACAAGCCGCATCTATAAAAGCATTTAGTGGTGGCATAGATGATAGGTGGGTTAAGTATAAAGCACCTGATAAAACAGAGCATTCAAAAGATGCCTACTTACACCTCAAGTACTATTTACGAGCAACAAAAACCCCTCATTAAGAGGGGCTTTTTTTTTTTATACAGTTGCAATTTGTTGTCCATTTAAATATGCATAACCACTCGTTGCTGTTAAACTAATAATCCTACCACTTAGTGCTACAATAGGACTATCTATTAATACAACACCACTTGATGTAATTACGACATCACCAGTCGAGGTTATTTTTATAGAATAACCATTTACTGAATTCAACACAACACCACCATTTTCATATTTTATACCACCAATTTTATTATCGGCATATCCCGATAGATCAGTATGTTTTGTTATTGGCACATTGTATAGGACAAAAGGTTCACCTAATGACTCTGTTGATGCTAGCGACATATATGCTGGATATGTATTGTTACCATCATTAGGAATAAAATACGCAGCATTAAGTAAACATGTACGCGTCGGCGTTGAAGTAGTAGTGGCTGGCCATACTGTGACATCCAAAAATGTTGATATTTGAGCATTACTTATAAATGCGCTACTGTATGCAGATGGTCCTACATTAACATATGAACCAACTGAGAAACCCGTTAACACTTGTTCATCTGGTAGTTGGAATATGTTACTTCCCCAACCGTTTATATAACGTATTGCATTACCTAAAACATTTAGACCACCTGGCGTACTAGCGGGATAGTGTACAAAGTTAGAACCTTGAAGAGACCCTGCTATTACATATGGTGATGTTACGGATGACATATCAATATTTGTAGCGCCTATATATGATGGTACTGGATTGTTGTCACCCCAAGTTATTGAGCCGACGGATAAATTCATACTACCTGCTAGCTCAATGTTTTTAACTTTAATCTTACCTGTTGAATCCACATAGAAATTCTTCTCGAGGGCGCCCGCTGTTCCCGTTGCACCATATATAGCAGTCTCAGATGCATCAATAATGGTTTTTGCTTTGTTGTCGTCTTGTTGTATTTCAAGACTACCATTGTATTTTAAATCACCTGCGACAGAATCAAAGTACAGTCTATCCGCAAGTCCCGCGCCCTTATCAACCTGCCATTTCATCGATTCGCTATTCATGATAACCTTACTTAGACCATCTTCTCTCTCTATTGTAAGTCCGTTGTCGCGATCGATTGTAGTCCCATAGTAATTCGTACCCAAGGATACTTTACGTTTTATTTCTTTTAAATATTGTCCAGTTACGGGATATTCATGAATCATTTCTTGATCATATGGTGCAGTCATATCATAAGATATTACATTACCATAATTAATACGCCCCTCAAAAAATATATAATCGGTATTATTAATTTGAAATTTATCGCCAACTTCTAATATTGTATTATCATCAAATATTGCATTTATTATTTCGTATGGTCGGTGTGTATAATTTTTTATTGTGTTGTATACGTTAGTAGCAATTTCCTGCGTTGCATATTCATTGGTAGTTATGAATTCATTATATGATCCTGTACCAGCCACAATAAATTTTAAATATACACCCTCTTGTATAAAGCCATAATCGTGTAG
>MWBK01000024.1 GCA_002069025.1 Bacteroidetes bacterium ADurb.Bin302
TTTGCTTCTGCACCCTCGTTTGTAGCTCCCATACAATATACTCTACGACCAAATAATAAAAGTTCACCTTGCTGTCTATTAACCCAATGAAAATTCTTTTCCCCCACAAGATCTCTTATATCATTTAAAACGTTACGCTGCAAAGTTGCAATTGTCTTACCTACCATTACAAGATCGCCTTGCGGACCATTTATAATAAATGTTAACCAACGCACTGTACAATTAACAGTCTTTGATGATCTAACGGATCCATGTGCTATATTTATACGCGCTGTAGAGTTCTTAATAAAATCAAGCGCCTTAGCACTAAATTTCTTAAATACTATCATCCGAACCACCTGAGGACTGTATCGCATTTACTAAACTCTTCAAGCCCTCCAAAGCCGGATTCGCATCGCCGTTCACCGCACCATTCATTTTATTTAACAAATCAACAGACCCACGTATTTCAGTTCCAAGGCCAAGATACAAATCAACCACCGGCTTCGACAACCTTGATAACGTAGGATTATCGTCGGAATTATTTTTTATAATAGCACGAATTTCACCACCAAGAACACTCATGGTAAGCTGATAATCATTAATAACTTGTCTAATGTATTCGCCTTCTTTGTATTTTATAGAGGCGACTAATGTCATAGGCTTTACATCTTCACTCTCAGAAACCATTGTATTGTGCATTAAAGCATGCACTTGTAAATCTATAGTCTTTAGACCATATTCCTTAGCAATAGCCTCTATAGGTATGGCTTTATCTTCGGAATTACGACACAGTAATTTCTGCTCAATTTCATAACGTTTAGGATGCGAACAAACTATACATGTCATTGCCTATTGTCCTTTCTATTAGTAATCTTGCTTTTCCTATTCTATAATATTATTATAAAGTATATAAATGTATAATACACCCGGGGACCGATAAAAAGTTTTGGGACTTCACATCATTACCTGGCAAAAACCGCGTGGAAGGCTTGAGGAGGACAATGGAGATATTATTTGGTGCGCATGTTTTGATGACTTGGTATTTTAATAAGGATGAATTAAGTGGCCATGATCAAATCGTAGTCGAAAGAACTATACAGCGGAATCCAGAATGGGTTAAATTATTTTTTACTGGCCGCGGTGTAATATTGATCGGCGATGAGTTGCTGCATGTTCTTACGGAGACAAAGCAAGGTAAATTATTGTCTGATGCCATTTATTGGGCCCTGCATAAATAACGCGCTCAATTTTTTTTTTGCCCATGACCCGGTACTGATGGTAAGCACTCAGTACTTTTTCAGGTTGTATGTGAATGGTGTATACGAACAAAACTATAATTATGTTATAACATAATTAAGTATTCGTATAAGTATAATTATACATATACATAACGAAAGGAGGTATAGTACTATGATGAACATGGATGAAGCTACATCTAAGATCTGGAACGAGATTCTATTCAAGAAAGAAGCTTTGACTTTCAACGAGAACATGTATATCTGGGACGTTCTTCAAGCTATGAAAGCTGAGATCGTTAGACTTACAGAAGAAACAGTAGAGTAAGACTTATATCACTTATAGAAAGGAGGTGATTCAATGGCAGATAACAGTAATGGTTTCACTATTATCGTATATGATGAATCTAAGGATCGTAGATTCACACTACAGTTCGATAATTATTATGAAGCTAGGAAGCGCTATTGGAAGATACACTATTCAAAATACTTAATAGCTGTATCAATAAACTTCGATCCATATAAATAAACTAATAAATAAAAGGAGACTAATTATGAAAACTATCGTTGTAGAGCTATCAGAGATAGCAAGAGAAAGATGTAATGTTATATTGAATGAGATGCGTTATTATGTCAATATGAACAATCTTAAGAATGAATTAGAAGCAATATATGCTGATAAGAGTAACTATATAGTAAGAAAGGAGGAAAAAAATAATGGATAAGATTCAGGAAGCTATCTATGGTGTAGTAATAGACTATGCTGATGATGTTTATGATCTAAGGGATCTGTTAGTAATACTTGGTGTATTCAAAAGTATAAAACTTGAATGGACAAAACCAAAACGTAAACATCATAACAGAAACACAAGGGCATTAGTAGAGATTGCAGAGAATGCACGTCAATTAGAAGTAAGAAGAAAGATTACAGAGAATGCTTATCAGTTAGAAATATTAACGTATAAGTATCTAACAAGTAATTCTCCGTATCTCAAGGATATGCAAGATAAGTTCGAAAAGCTTAAAGATGAACGTGCAAGATTGTTCGAAGCTGTATGGGATAATATTTAATTAAATAAAAGTGACGAGGGTGGGAGGGTGGGCAAAGAAAGGAATAGGACTATGAAGAAATTAGTACTAAAGCTAAGAAGAAATGAAGTAGAGATGTTATTGGATGTCTTAATGGAAGCTTACCTATGTAAGGACTTTACAATTGTTGATCAGATAATGTGTGAACTTGAACATTTTCTTGATCTGACACGTAAACCACTTATGGTTAAACCATTAAGACTAGAAGATCTAGCAGAACGCACTCAATTTGCTATAAATGCTGTTGAAATTGGGTATGACATTAACGTTGTAGTTAACAACATAAAATCACTCGATGTACTATTAGAGTGTGTAGCATATTACGATTCGATACTTAACAGTAAGAGACATTCGAAACGTAAAAAAGAACAGCTATTATCAAAGATAGATACGTTTGGTATAGCAGCAACATGTCTGATTAAAGATGATTTTATAAAAGAATAATGAAGAAAGGAGGAAACCATAATGGAAGCATACAGAAATAAAGACTTAGTAACAATAACAATTGATGATTATCAAGATGCTATAGTCGCTAAGAAATTTCTAGAGTATGTATTGTTGGTTGAAGAAGATATTACCTATGACAACTTAGTAGGTAAATTCGCAACACCAACAGAGAGCAAATATTCGCTATACCGTATAGCGAGTATAAGAAAAGGTATTAGATTAGTACAAGCGTTTATATCGAAGAAAGAAACAGCGCACGGTGCTAAGGTAATGCCAACAAAGATCGATATACTAATGAATACCGAGTCATACAACAGATTTGTGAAGGAGTTTATACACACTGTAACAAGTATGATAGCAACGATCTAAATTAAATAAAAGTGATCAGGGTGGGTGGGTGGGAACGAAAGGAGACATACTATGTCAGAAAAAAGAATTACTATGGAACTAGCAAAAGCAAGGTATCGTGTAGAGTTGGTTAACAAAGAGATCTTTGATCTAATGTTTGATCACGTATCTGGTAACAATGGTGATACCTTCAAGGAATCATCTGAGTACACTATCAAAATGATAGAAAACAGATACAAGATTCTTGAGAACCTTCACATTCAAATTGTGAATCTTCAAGAAAGAGCACAATGCAAAACACTCAAATGGTTTGAGACACTATCTCTTAGAGATAGAGCATCAGTACTATTGGATTTGGTGATAGCGTGTACTTATGAAGATGTGTTTGATGTTGATGTTGAGGTACTTGAACGCGTACAGTTGTTAGTTGAAGATTCCTATGAAGATGACGTTCCAACAAAAGAGTACATCACGGATTATAATGATGTAATCATGGTACTGTTGAACACATTGGAAAAAGGTATCGGTCAACCAGGTTCCGAAGATGCTGTAAGAGAAGAAAATTGGGATAGTGGATTAACGTTAGCAGATATCGTTGTGAGAGTACCTTTCATAATGGATATCAACATGAAGCAGTCGTACAATTTCTAAAGTAAGTTAGTAAAAGGGTGGGAGGGTGGGCAAAAAGAAAGGAATAAAGAATATGGACATGAACAAGAAAATGGAACAAGCATACGAGTATGCACTCACACAGTTTGCAGAATCGCAAGGGGACGCTAAGATGCTCATACAGGTTGTATGGACACTTAGATATCTAGGTATGAAGATGAAGAAACCTGTTGCTGCAAGCAAAGAAGAATGCTATGCTGACGAACCTGATCTTCCAGATGAAATTCAGGAACTCGATTATCAGTATGCAATGCTAGTTCATGAAACAAGAGCAGTCATGTATAGGTACTTTACAACCGAAAACGGTAATATACATGATGAAACATTACATGCTTTATACGACTTACACGCTAAGTTCGAGTTCAATAATGAAGCATGTAGCGAAGCTTGGGAAAAACTTGGAACCTTAGAGGAATACCTCTACGGTACCGAGAAGTAGTACCAAATGTTGTAAATATGAAAGGAGACCAACAATAATCTAAAATCAGGACACTGACAATGTATGTGATTGTGTGCTGCGTACGAAGTTTACCTCCGAACCTATTATATAAATAGAAGGAGACTAATTATGTCAAAGAAAAATACTGTAGTAGTAGTAGAGAAGAAAGACGATCTTATTGAATTAGTGGAGGTAAACACAATGAAAACATTAGCAGAGAGAATCCGTGAAGGATTCGAACAGAATGAGGGTCTTACATGGAAGACACTCGCTGACAACATGAACGTCACTTACAACATGATCAGGGCAGCAGCCAAGCAGCCAATACCTGGTGTAATCTACGATCCAGATGCTATAAACTGGGACGCAGTAGCAGCTTACCTTACAAAGGTAAAAGCTCCTAAAGCAGTAGAACTACCAGATTTTGCAAGCATAGTTGGGAAACCAGCTCCTTGCAAGATGAATATCGATGATTGGAAAGTTGGTATGCAGGTAATGTTCACAAATGCAGGTGGTGGAAAAACATACTACAACAACTTGTTCACAATTAAGTTGATTGAAGATGGTTACATCACAATGAAAAATGTGAAAACGATGAAAATGTGTTCACTGAACTTTAACACATTTTATCATCAGATGCCTAAGAGAGTTGAAGAGGTGAAATAACATGAAGTACACAGTAGCTGAAAGAACAATGATCGAAGATTTCGATCGCTTCCTTGCGTCACACAGAACATTGAAAGTCGGATTAGTTGGCAGCCCACAGTTTGCAGAGCCTAAACTCGCTCGTGAATTCACGAATGACGAGAAAATCGCATATGCAAAATCTGTCAGCTTTTCAAGGTACACAGCAAGTGTGGAAAAAATGATTCAGTCAAAGCGCATTGACGCTGAGGAGTTCATTAACTCCACAAAAGATACTTTGGTATTACCAAACAGTATCAATGAAGCATACCTTGAATACCGCATAGAGTTATTCCACGATAGAATCGCGAAGTAACAAACATTGAGGTAAACCAGTGCGCAGCACGCACTCATGTACATTGTCAGACATAACTTAATATAGTCTCACCCCCGACTTGTCCTACCATCCGTCTGCCTAAAAATCAGCACATTTTGCCTAATTTGCAAAAACTGCAAATAAAAAAACGTCGTTGATTTAACACTTTTTGGGGGATATAATTATATAATAGGAGGTACATAAAAATAATAAATTGCAAACATTATCTGCCCTTGGATACGGATTCTGCGTACAACACAAAAACTGACCGATTTCTGCATCTGGTTTGAAGAGCGAGAGGTAGGCCCAAACGGCCCGTGCACAAAGCTTGAGGAGACTACTGCCTGTGTCGAGGAGAAATGAATCGGCCAACACGATTTGCTAAGGAGGAGAAGCATGTTAAGTCTTTCAATTAGTTAAAATTATGCACGTTTTCTACCGCATCTCTAAAACTATGTAAAATTTTATCTATGATACTAATGGAAAATACTAATACCTATTAGTATAGTATAATAAATCGCGATTTTGCTAGAGTATAGGTTCTTACCGTTAGTAACATAGTCTAAAAAAACACTGTTTTTAGAGGTCGGGTTGTCAACGTGTACACTTTTTTGAGGGTAAATTTTGAACAGATGTCAAGAAAAAAAAGTTGTTGACTTAACAAAGAATGCAGCGTATAATAATATTATAAGATAACAAAGGAGGTTAATGACAATGACAAAAATGAATATCAAAGAAGTTGCCGAAGAATGTGGTGTGAATCCTATGACAATATATCGTCATATAAAAAAGGGTACGATCGAGGCCACACAGAATCCTTTTAGCAAAGAATGGGAAATAGATTACGATAAATTATCCGCGTCTACACCCAGATTCAAATCAAGAAAAGGCCGACCAAGTGCATTCAATCACACTTACTTAGATGCCTCAAGAATCCCGAAAACTGAGGACAACGTATATGTAGTCATTAAGGAGTATGAAATGCGACCTACAGACACATATAGAAACACGTTAAACTTTATTGACGAATTCTTCTTATTGGACGGTGACGTTACACCGCAAAGATTACGAGAAGAAGGCATCACAATCAAGTTAAGAGTCACACCTACAACTACACAAAAGGAGGAAGAAAAATGAACGTGAAGAAAGATTCTAATTCTAATTCAATGACGGTCATCTCGTTATCGCCGTTGGAAGTGATGATGATGAAGGACATACTACATGATGCACTTGAAATTTACGACGACATGTCCATGACCACAGTCGACGACGAAGAAGAAGAATATGTGAACTACATTATTGATTTCATAGAAGAATTGGAGGCATCGTTATGAAGATTATGTCGGATAGGAGGTGTTTTGAATGAAGGTTATAGTAATGGAACTGCCCTTGTATTCAGTTGATGGTGATAACAATTTGTCATTTCTTAATGAAGAAGAAGCTAAATATGCTCTTGAGGATTTCATAGAGCAACTACATCTTTCGGACATAGTTATATCACCGATCATGGATGGTGACAAATATGTACAAGTCACACAATCACGTGTACGAATCGTCGACGCACAAGCTGTACTTGAAGAGGACGCACATATGGGCATACCTATAATCACGGATTTCGTGATAAAATGAAAATACTAGAAGTGCCATTATACTACTATGATGAGGACGATAATCTTATACTGTTGGGCGATGAAGATACACAGGACGTAGAGAGTTCTGATCCTGACATAGCTGGGTTTAGTATACAATCTGCTCATATAGAAGATGCATCACCCAGAATAATCAACGGATGGTTCGAAGGATTAGTCTCCCTTTAGTTATCGGAACACGTGTCTCCTCAAGCCCGGCTCGCGCCGCTTGAGTGACATAAGATGGTTTTACTGGCACATCCATTCAAAAATGCCAGTCCATCAGGTGAACCTTTAAGGCACCTAAATAAAATTTAATGGAGGATACAACAATGTTAGAAGAAGCTATGAAGACCGTTTCACTTAGGCAGATCGCTCTTGTTACAGGAGCAAACTACAACAGCCTTTTAAAGGCATCAAAAGCACCAAAAGCTGGTGAGATGTATGATCCGGATGCAATCAACTATGACGCTATACAGGCTGTTATAGTACGCAAGATCGGACAAGAGGAGTATGAGAAAATTGACTGGGCTACACTTGAAGAAACAACTGGTACTGTTGCGCCGGTGGATCTTGTAGAAGTTGTAGGCGACATAGTCAGCATGAGAGGCTCTACTGAGAAATATACAGTTGTTATTAAAACTGCGACACACATTGTACTTATGCCAGTAGATGAGAAGAATACACAACCACGTGTTATGGCAAACTTCACATTCAAACACAGTGGAGGTAAAGTATGCGCTTGTTAGTAGGAATATTGGGGATGATATTTCGTCCCCTCTTATTCATCTTTTCAACGATTGTAGGAACATTGTCTGCTTTGATATTTCCAAAAAGCAGCGGAAGAAGGAGAAGATAAAATGAAAATGAACATAAAAATAAAAGATGTAGTATGCACACTGAGTGCATATGAAGATCACCCTTTTTATGGTGGAGCGCTTACGAGGTCCTTGACTTTTATCATAACGGCGGATTTGCGTAAGTATTGTGATGTATTTGTTGGTATACTTGAAGCAATGAAGGTACCAAGGGCTGATAGTTTGGCATTTATTGAGTATAGTGTATTAGCTATTGTAAATATGTCCAGCAACCCAGAGAATATATGGACTTATGAAGTACCAGAAGATCATGATTATATCTTTATAACACCCGAAACAATAATATTGCCAGAGGTGTCTATAGATATATATAAACATGACCATATTACAAATCACCATTACTATGGTACAGTACGTGGTGACTTCAGTGCATTAATAGATCCAATAAAGGATTTTGTATCCCGACATGGTTTGGACTATGAGGCGTATCCACGAAGTATTGCAGATTTAAATGAGTTGCCAGACCTGTTCTTAGGATGTGTTAATTTATATGGGAAGGATATAGTATACTATGGATAGGAATAGTATTGATTGTTTTGATATTTTGTATATCAAAAATTTAGCACCAATGAAAATAGCATTGCAGGACTCGGCTCGCTTTGGCGAGCTGAGATATGCTACTGATTTCACCGATGAAGAAAAAGTGGAATATATGCATGAGTTATATGAAAGGAGGTTTAAAGCAGGTGAATATGAATACTTTAATGCAAATAAGGGACCAACTTGTCAAGACGCAGCGAGAGCAGCTCGCGCAAAGGCTATCGGCGTTACCATTAAGTGATTCTAATGCAAAGAGGATTATGAATATAAGAAGGGGCCTTATAATGCATCAGGATTCAATGGAACAAGGTATGAAAGAGTTACTTACGGCGTGCGAGTTGTATGATGGTACGACCGATAGCAATCAGTAAAATAGGTGTTGATTTAACACAAAAGTTATGTTATAATAATATTATAAAACAGGAGGATATTTACATGTTAAAGACAATTGAGAAAATGGAAGTAGCACAGCCAAGTTTGAGGGCGATCGCAGAAGCATTGAACGTACCGCAGAATAGAATATATTCTGTATCTAAGCAGCCTATACCGGGAATGATATATGATGCGAAAGTGTACAACTGGGATGCAATCACAAAGTTCGTATCCAAGAGAATTGGCGGAGACAACGCACATCAGACATTAGAAGACGTAATAAATGCAGCACTTGA
>MWBK01000025.1 GCA_002069025.1 Bacteroidetes bacterium ADurb.Bin302
GGGTGTATTATATCGCTTTACAAAAATGGGTTAAAACATATAATGATGCACACAATACAGATTATGTACTTGGCGGTATATTCATCAATGAATGTAAGAAGACGGTTAAAGAGTTTCAACACAAGCGCACACCATGTATATACACACAAGACGACTTGAGCAGTTTCTTAGGTCAGTTTATGCGTACAGCTATTCATATGTACAATGATGATGAAGGTGAACCAGCGCCTGGTTCATTAAAATGTCAGATGTGTGATTATGCTTCATTATGTGCATTCAGTGGTTTCAGTTTACAACCATTAGAGTCTATAGTAGAGGAGTTCGAAGAAGAATATGTAGTGCGTGATGTTGATCATTTGGAGGAGAAAGTTGAACGAAGAATTGAATCATCAGAGGATTAAACACACTTATGTTTCTTGAAAATAGTTGTTGATTTTACACATAATTTCAGTTATAATTATATTATATCACAGGAGGATAATATGAACATTATTGATTTTGAATCATTAAAAGGGGGTCCGTTAAACATTTTACCATATGGTGAGCCTGGTTGCGGTAAGACACGTTTCGGACTTTCTGTAGGTGAAGTACTTTATACATTGTTTGTCGATGTTGATAACGGTTTAAAGACAGCACTTACAGTACCACCAATATGGTTAAAGAATATTGTACCTGTACAATTTACCGGATTTGAGGACATAGACAAAATATATAAATTGTTAGTACATAACAATCCGGAGGAATTAAATAAGGCCATATATGGTCTTGATAAGACCAAGTGGAAAATTACGAAGCCGTTTGAAGCAGTTGTATTTGATACGTGGACGGAAGTTAATTGGAACGTTAAAGAGTATATGCGTAATAATTTTTTAGCAAAGAATCCTAATAGAGGTACTTTTAAGAAGACTGACAAGTTAGAATTCAGACCGAATTTCGAAATACAGGATTGGGGTACAATGATAGACTTTAATCAAATGTGCATAGAAGCATTTAGGGATTTACCTATTACCTTTGTGTGTAACATGCACGAGATGTTTTTTGAGGATAAGAAGGGTGGTCGTACAAGTGGTACACCTTCTATCAATGGTAAGTTTGCGGCAGAGATTGGTAAACACTTTGATATAGTTGGACATATGTCGGTTAATATTACCGGTGACTATATAATGGATACAGCAATGAAAGCAAGATTCCAAGCTAAGACAAGAATACCATTAGAAAAGCAAATTAAGAACGTTACGTATAAGGGCATTTTAGATGCCATGAAGAAGTAAAAACCCCCACCGTAGGGTTTTAAATATTCGTCGAAGGACGTTAAACTAGTGACGGTATGGTCACGGAAAGAGTAGCATGATAACATTAGATTTTTCAAGCGTAAAAGAAAGAACACCACTCACAGAAGGTATCTACGACCTCGAAATTATTGAAGTTGTAGAGAAGCCAAGTAAGTCATCAGGCAACATGATGTTGGCAGTTACGTTCAAAGAAGTAACTACTGAAACACGTATATGGGAAAATTATTCCTATGTTGAAGCAGCACTGTTCAAGCTTAAGAAGTTGCTTGACGCAGTTGGCATCGACACAACCACTAACGTCGCTCTAAATCCAGAGGATCTTCTTGGAGCTGTAGTAAGAGCAAAAGTTATACAGGATACGTATAACGACCAGATCACTAATAGAGTAAAAGACATTTTTGCCTGTTAAGGTTCTGAATACGGGAAGAGTTTCAATACGGTGGGAGCTCTTCCCTTTCTATTCTAACCGTAATAGAAATGAGGTGATCGATTGGACTTTTATGAACAGTTCCTCACATATGATCAAAGCAAGACATCAGGTGAACAAAAATATGCATTATGTCCTTTACATAAAGATAGTAATGCATCTTTTACTGTTAATACTGACACTGGTGCATGGTATTGTCATGGCTGTGGTCGCGGTGGTCATTATGTCGAGTTTGTACAATGGTATTTTGATGTACCATTAGAGACTGCAAAGAAAGTAGTGCTTCAGTGGAATACCAAGGGTACTTGGAAATTTCCAACTGAAGATTATGTAGAGAAGTGTCATGAATCTCTTATGAAGAGAACACTGACACTTGAAGAGATACATAGTTTTGGTATTACAGACGAAATACTAAACAAGTATCAAGTAGGTTGGGATGACATACGTGTAACATTTCCAATTCGTTCAAGAACAGGTCAAGTTATTAATATCCGTAAATATATATTGCCGAGCAAGCGTCAACCTGGTTCAAATACTGCCAAGGTTATTGGTGTTAAAGAATTAAATGATTGTAGATTTTATCCGTATTCAATGTTTGACGAATGTCCTATGGAAGAACCTATATACATTGTTGAAGGTGAAAAAGATTGTTTGGCAGCTATATCGCAAGGATTATATGCTGTAACAGGTACGGGTGGTACTACAATACCAATACTTGAAATGGACATGTTTAAAGATAGACATGTTATAATCATGACAGATAGTGATGTTGCTGGCGACAAGAATGCTGATAAATATTACACATACTTAAAGAACATTGTTGCAAGTATATGTCGTGTGAAGTTGCCTGAGAAAGATTTTGTTGATTATTGGATGCGTTATCACTCAGTAGACTTTGAGGAGTATACGTTACAAATTTCAGATAAGCAAGGTAGTACAGCGATAGTTGGTACAACATCGCTTACGCAGAGTGAATTTGTAGAAAACTTGAACAGTTGGATACAATTGCCTAACATGTGTGTTACTGGCACTGATCCTATGACGTATACAATACCGAGTAAATTGAAGGTAATGTGTAGCAATCCTAAATGCGATCATCCATGTCCAATAGGTACAATGCGTACACCAGAAGTTGTTGAAGTAGAACCAAGGCAGTTAGTTAACTTTGTTAATTCATCGGATGTTGTACAGAATAAGTATCTTCAAGGTATATTTGGATGTACAAGCATTAAAGGTGAACCAGATGAGTATGTGAACGTACAAAAGATTTTATTTCAAGAAGCAGCATCATTTGTGGACGGTGGTGATGAATCATCATTCGAGCATAGATATGGTTTATTCCTATATCAGGATAGCAGATTATTACCAACATCGAAGTATGATTTTGAAGCGTGCAGAGTTTCGGATCCACGCACGCAGCAGAATTATTATGTAATTAGAAAGGCTACAACGCCAATGAAAAGCACTGATATAATATTATTGACTGATGAAGTTATTAATTATTACAAAGCAATTTCAAAGGGCAAGAACATACATGAAGTTATACAAGCGCATTATGATTTGTGGAGAGCAAAACTTGGCATAGAAGGACGTGCTGATTTATTCGGTGCATTATTACTTACGTACTTATCAGTAACCGAAATTAAATGGAAAGCTGGAATAATTAAGGGTTGGTTGGATGTTATGGTTATGGGTGATACACGTACTGGTAAATCGCAAATGGCGCAACGCTTAGTAAAGACACTTGAATTAGGTTCCTATATCAATGGTGAAAATGCTCGTCGTACAGGTGTTATTGGCGGTGTACAGAAGTTTGGTGATTCGTGGGTTATAACATGGGGTGCTATACCATTGAATGATAGAGGATTGTTAATAGTGGATGAAGCCTCAGGATTGGATATATCTGATATAAAGGAACTTTCTGCTACACGAAGTAGTGGTGCCGTAACAATTAATAAAATTGCTAAAGGCGAAGCAAGAGCACGTACAAGATTAATATGGTTAAGCAATCCGAGAAGTGGTAGAAACATTGATGAATTTTATTGGAAAGCATATGGTGCATTTCAAGAGTTTATTCCTGTTGCTGAGGATCAAGCACGATATGATATGGTAATATCAGCAGCTCATAATGATGTAAACATTAATGATTTTAAAGATACTAAAGAACCAGAAAATATGAGCAACATAATACACATGCTCAGATCATTAGTATCCTTTGCTTGGTCAACACTATCGGAAAACATAACTATCTCTGAAGAGTCACGCCAAGCTGTTCAAGCTTCCGCGCAAGCGTTAGATGCGGACTTTTCAGGGGGTCCCTTAGTAGTAGGTGTTGCTGTACATGAAAAGATATTGCGTCTATCATGTGCATGTGCAATACTTAGAGGAAATATTGAAAATCATAAAGTTATTTTAACACCGGAGATTGTTAAGGATGCAGAGGAATTTTTGAGAACAACATTATCAAAAGATTCATTTGATTATACAGGATACATTAAAGAGAGTAAGAGAGCTCAACAAGAGAAAGTACAAAACATAGCATTTATAAAAGCACAGATGTCACTGTATCCTGCATTAAGAGTATTGCTTGCGTCAAATCAATTTAGAGGATTACAAATTCGTGAGGTGTTAGGTATTGATCAATATGAGTCATCGAAAATGTTATCAGAATTATTACGGCGTGGTCTAGTAAAATTAACAAGTTCAGGTGCATATGCTCCGGATAAGTTGTTGATTGAAATAACGAAGCAGATTGGAGGCGAATAAAATGCTTAATACAAAAGAAGTGGACAAGTTTATTGAGAAGTATCCACAGCTAAAGCAGTTACTGCGTAGCGGTTCCTTAACACCAAAAGTAACGAGAATTATATTGGATATCGATAGATGGTTAATGGAGGAACTTTATGCGCAAATGCTTTTAGCAGGAGCGATTAAAGGATATGCATCAGGTAGTTTTCGGGCCACGGAGGAGTGCCTAGAATATTTAGAAAGGAGTGTGAAAAAATGTACATAGATAAATTTGTGGCTGGTATACTATTTACCATATTATCTGAATTACTAGCATTAGTAGTAATGACTTTTATTAAGAGGACGAAAAAGGAGAAAAAATGAAAAAGTCAGTTTCAATGTTGTATATGTTTTTTGGTGTTTTGTTTGTAAGCTGTTTGTGTTTTTCAAACGTAGCTGCATTCAAAATGATAATGGTTGGTCCATGGGCGATCACCGCAGGCGTTCTAATCTTTCCTATCACATATATACTTAGTGATGTTATCACAGAAGTATATGGTTTTAAGAAAGCAAGAACAATTATGTGGCTTGGATTTTCAATGAACCTATTAATGGTTGGCTATTTCCAATTGGCAATAATACTAAAGGCACCAGTGTGGTTCGAACACAGCGATGCATTTGGTACAGTATTAGGAAGTACACCTCGCATATTTGCAGCAAGTCTTGTTGCGTATATAGCAGGTTCATATCTTAATTCGAGAGTATTAAGTAGGATGAAGGTTAAGTCACAAGGTAAGTATTTTGGTATAAGAGCAGTTGTATCTACACTTATAGGTGAAGGTGTTGATGCGTCATTATTTATTACGCTTGCATTTGTCAGAACTATGCCATTTAATACATTATTAGGAATGATAGTTACGCAGTTAATTATGAAGGTTGTCTATGAAGCCGCTGTATTACCTCTCACAGGTTTTGTAGTCAAAAAAGTTAAGAAGTATGAGGGTATTGATACTTATGACCACTCCATTAAATACGGACTTATTAAGTAAGTATCAGCAGTTTGTGGCTGACGGATATAGTAATCCGTCGGCTACGACTGAAATGAAACTTATGAATGCAGCATTAGGTTTAATGGGTGAAGCAGGAGAGGTTGCTGATCTTATAAAGAAGAAATTGAAAATAATGCAGGATTCGGAACATTTAACAATAGAAGATACGTTAGTGAAATGGGAACAGCAAGAACGCTTTACAGAAGAGATAGGCGATGTAATATGGTATTGTGTACATCTATGTTCTATATTAGGAATTGATTTTCAAGATGTTATTGTTGGTAACTATGAAAAGTTAAGTAAGAGATATAAAAACGTATATGGAGGAAAAGATTATGGAATTACCAGACACAGGTAAAAGAGAGTTTTACGATGCAGGTGGGATGCGTGAACCATCAACAGGTAAAGGTAGATATGATATGTTATCACCTGCTGTTCTGAAGAGACTTGCACAGCATTATGAAAATGGTGCACGGAAGTACGAAGCACGTAATTGGGAAAAAGGCATACCAGATTCAAGATGTTTTGATTCAGCTATACGTCATATGTATTCATGGTTGGAAGGTGATCAGTCTGAAGATCACTTGGCAGCAGCAATTTGGAATATATCAGCAATAATACATTATGAAACGTATAATCCTAAATCAAAATTCATACACGATCTTAAGATGCCATGGAGGAAAAAGAAATGAATTTAGAAGACTTAATGGAACAATTTAAAAAAGACCCTGAATTAATCTCGCGTGAAGATTTAGTACTTATTATACGCGTATATAGAGATATACTTCATAGATACTTGGCAACACAGGATTATGATAAGGCTAGGTTACTTTACGGCGGTGCGTTAGATATAACACCACAAAGATATATAGATCTTGAAGGTAATTTAGAAGGTGTTGTATATGATTCCGCGGGTTATAAAATACATTACAAAGGAGATAAGTAATGAACATAGCACATATAGTACCAGTAAAACAAATGTACTTAATAGAGGATCAACCTATAGCGATGTTCTTAACACATCTTGTAGAGAACTATCCTGAATATGAACATTTTGCAAAGAACTTTAAGGGATATAAAATACTGGATAATTCACTTATAGAAGTTGGTAAGGCTATGTCAATTGGTAGAGTCGTGGATGCAGCTTGTCGTATACATGCAGATGAAATTATATTACCTGACGTGTTTAGAAGTAGTGGTCCGACGTTACATGCAGTCGAGAGCGCACTTAATACGCTTGAAACTATGGGTATGTCACAAGCATTCTACACTATGGCTGTATCGCAAGGACATAACGCGGAAACATTTAAACAGTGTTATGAAGCATTAGAGAAAATAAACGAAATAGATGTTATTGGTATACCGAAAATTACTGCTAAGTTACATCCGAAAGGACGTCCGTATTTTGAACCGCTATGGTTTAACAGTTGTAAGAGTATACACTTATTAGGCTTATGGTATTCATTCATAGAATTAAGTGCGTACAGAGCATTAAATAGAATACGATCCGTTGATACTTGTTTAGCATCATTTTTTACACAACACGGTTTAGAACCTGCAAGTGCTGTACGTCCAGACGGTTTTACAATTGACTTAGAAAATACAATAATAGACGATGGAGGATTTGAAGTATGGAAAAGTTATTGCGACAGATTTGTCCGGAACTAACAAATGATCGTGTTGTGCGAGCAACAATGAGTCGTGAGAGTTGGTATAAAGTAGTGGGGAACGTATTGTACGTTCCTCCGGAGGGTTATTTAAAAACATCACCCATTGAAGTGGATAGGTTTTGTGAATCAATAAAAGCATTCGCATATCTTGACTTGACGAAACTTGCGGAAGGTGATAGTAGATGGAAGGTTCCATATACGCTTTATACATTGGAGGCTGATTGTATAAAAATCATTAGGCAACTAAATGATGAACAACCTAATAAGATTGTATGTGATATTGAATGTAGCCATACTGGTTGGTATGACAATAATATGTTATTAATCGGATTTAAGATAGCAGGATGTTTCCACGCTCATCTTATAGCATGCTTCACACCGAATGTATGTTCTGAGCTACAGAAGTTATACGAAAATACACATAAGACATTTGTATGGCATAATGGTAAGTTTGATATAGGCAGAATACATTTTACATTAGGTGTACGTGCCAGAGTTGATGAAGATACTATGCTGTTACATTATGTTGGTATTAACGAACGAAAAGGAACACACGGATTGAAATTACTTGCACCACTATATCTTCAAGCTCCCGACTGGGATGCTGAATTGCAAGATTTTAAAAAGAAGTATGCACGTGCTAATAGAATAAAACTTGATGACTTTGTGTTTGATAAGATACCAATAGATGTATTATGTCCTTACAATGCTATGGACTTGTATGCTACGGAATTACTACTTGAAACATTTCAAAAGATAATACGACCAGACGTACAAATGATATATCGTACGTTGGTTGAAGCATCAAATGTATATGCAGAAATAGAAGAAACAGGTTTTATGGTTGATGAAAATTACTTGAATCTTTTGCATATAGAGTTACAAGAAGAGTGTACAAATGCCGAAGATGTGATGGAAACAATAGCTGCAAAGTATTGGGATGCACGTAGATATGCACATGATACAGGTGCTAAATATCCTGGTGCATACTTCAATCACAAGTCACCAAAACAACTAACATGGTTACTTGAGCAAGTGTTAGGTCAAAAAGTAACATCAACAAATGCTGATACTTTAGATGCATTATTTGAGGAGAATCCAAATCAGGACTTTCTTAAAGCATTAATGTCGTTGCGTACGTTGAATAAAAAACTGGATACATATGTAACAGGTATACGTAGTTTCATTTGTCCTGACGGTAGAATACGACCGTCGTTTAACTTGCACGGTACAGAGACAGGTAGATTGAGTTGCTCGGATCCGAATTTACAAAACATACCAAGAGATCCAAAAATAAAGAATATATTCAAAGCAGCACCTGGAAAGATATTGGTGAACTTAGACTATTCACAAGCTGAGTTACGTGTGTTGGCGTACTTGTCGCAAGATCCTTGGTTAATTGATTTGTTCAAGCGTGGAGACGATTTACACAATCAAGTTGCGTTGGCAATGTTTGGCGAAGGCTTTACTAAAGAACAGAGGGTGCAAGCTAAGACGATTAACTTTGGTATAGCATATGGTAGAGGTGCAGGATCCTTACGTGATGACTTCGGTATATCTATGACTGAAGCAGTTGGTCTAATTAACAAATGGTTTCAACCTATGCCAAAAGTAAAGAAATGGATTAATGAAACACGATTGCTACCAATGAGAGGAGATGCTTGTAAATCACCATTCGGCAGAGAACGTCATTTCGTTGTTACTAATACCAATCGTAATGCGATTCAGAATGAATCTGTTAATTTTCCGATATCAAGTACTGCTACTGACTTAACTCTTATGTCTTTACTTACTATATCAAAAGCAATTAAAAACAGCGCGTATAGCGCGTTTATACACATAATTAACACAGTTCACGACTCAATAGTATTTGAAGTAGAGGATAAAAAAGAAGTCATAGATTGGCTTGTTAAAACAGGAATAACAATAATGAGAGAAACACCAATTGCTTTATTAGGAGATCGTGTACCTTTTAAAGCCGATGCTGAAATAGGATATACATGGGGGTCAATGAAAGCATATGAACTTATATGATTATCAAAAAACGGACATAGCAAAAGTACAGAACATTGATTATGTACTAAATGCAAACAAAATGGGATATGGTAAAACGGTTGAAGCGATTGCGCTTATGCAACTGTGGAAGGCACAGCGTGTACTTATCATATGTCCAAAAGCTGTCATGGATCAATGGGCAGCAGAAATAAAAAAATGGGACGGGAGAGATTGCATTATACGCCCTGCGCAAATCTACGACAAACGACAAATTACAATTGTGAATTATGATAAGATGGCTTGCGGTACCTTTATAAAACGTA
>MWBK01000026.1 GCA_002069025.1 Bacteroidetes bacterium ADurb.Bin302
ATCAATATGTAAAGTAGAACCAGGCTCTACAATTACTTTTGCATGAGGACCAAAATATACATTATTAGCAATCCATGAAACTGTTGCATTATTCATAATTGTCAAGGTACCGTTAATAACAATTGTGGCGTTGTAAGGATATGAAGTAGTAGTATTTATTTGTGTGCCATTATATGTATAGGGTGTAGATGTCGTGCAACATTGATATACTTCAAATGTGGAAGTTCCTGTGCATCCATCTTTGGTTGCAGTAACAGTAATTACACCTCCATCTGGATAGAGACCCCAATTAATAGAAATTGGAAGAGAATTAAATGTTTGAGGAGGAGTGGGGTTGCCAATAACCGGATCTATAGACCAAGTCCACGTTGTATTGGTATTTGGAAAATTTGTAACATTATATTCCCATACTGATCCACAAGTGTTATTTTTTCCTGAAATAGAGAAAGTGGGTTTAGGTTTAACAGTAACAACTACATTTTGAGTACCTATACAATAAGCATATGACCCAGTAACAGTGTAAGTAGTTGTTACACTTGGATTAGCAGTAACCATAGCACCTGTTGTAGAGGATAACCCTGTTGGTGGACTTCATGTATAGCTTGTAGCACCTGAAGCAGTTAGGACTTGAGACTCTCCTATACAAATACTAGGCGAAGCTGGACTTACCGTTATATTCAGATTTCTATTAACAACAACATCATCTGATACTATTATTTGAG
This sequence comes from Bacteroidetes bacterium ADurb.Bin302, assembly GCA_002069025.1. The sequence continues at coordinate 723 of MWBK01000026.1, forward strand.
ATCCATCACAATTAAAATATGTTACTTGAGCAGTATAAGTGGTTGTTTGTGTAGGACATACGCTAATAGTTTGTGCAAATCCTATTTGAGAAGTTCCCTGTAACCATACAAAAGCATAGTTGTTTGAACCATTTGGAGTAAAACGCCAAGCTTCATTAGTAGCAGTCCATTGCGAAGTGTTACGTCCTGATGGAGTATAACCTAATGTACCTGAAGCATTTTGAATACCAACTACAGCGACACCGTTGTTCCATGTTGAACAAATTGGCTTATTCTGCATATAAACTTCAATCACATTAGTACCTTCATATAGTACTATCTGATGTGTAGCCTTCAAAGAGGTACAATTATACATTGGTACTTCATAGAACTTAACTGCAAATGTTCTACATGGGTAAGTACCTGAAACTTCCCAACGTATTGAATTACTTCCAATTGATGGCTTTATATCATGATATGGACCAAATATGGAATTTAAAGGTAAACTTGAAGATGGACAGGTGGCAGAAAATGCCCATGGACATGTGCCTTGTGCATAAGCAATATTAAATGAGATGACACCATTTGAACCAACAACAATTTGGTTATAATATGAACCAAAAAAGCAAAAATTAAAAGGTAAATTTACTATACTGCTCCAAGTATCATCAAAATACACGGGAATAATAGTTCCCGAATTATTAGCATAGGGTGGTGAATATGTAATTGAAGAAACTGAATAAGTTCCAGTAGCACCCGTTTGTAAAAAAGTTGCAGACAAATTTGTACATTGTGTATTACAACTTAGCGTTTGGTCATTGCCGGCATTAACATTGGGACAACCAGGTTGTGCCTGTATTTTAAAACAGGTTAATAAAAATATTATATAAAGAAAAATTTGTTTGAATAAATAACAAACTACATAATTAAAAATCATTTTTATTTTCATTTTTTTAGTTTTATCTGAAATAATTAAATTAATGATATTAAAATATTTATAAATAATGCATATCCTATCATAGAATAGCATAATCAATTATTATTTCTTATCTTTGCAGAGCATTTGGTTTCGTTACCGGATGTATTCTTTTAGCGAAGAGCCGGCTCCAGGTTATGCAAGACCTGGGTCGGTTTTTTTATTTAACAAATATAAGCATTTAAATTAATACGATATAAAAATAATTGGTATTTTTTTTAAAATAATTGGATTATTTTACAATTATTACAGTAAATAATTAGTATAGATTAAGCAATTTCTCAGGCTAAATCAGGTTTCGTACTACATGCTCTTGGTAGCAGAACATGGAAAACAAATTGGTAGCAAAACGATGTGATTGCACAAACACTCAATGCCAATGACAAGCTGACCATCTATGTCAGGTACGGCGACTACCTTGGTCGTATAGCATCCTTTACTTCGCTGCTGGTGGGCTTGTTAAGCCTGGTGACTTGGGTAACAAGAAGGGTGAAGAAACGGTAAATTATATCGCTATTTAGACCCCCTCAATCATGGCTTCAACTTGCTCACACCAACCTGCACAGAGTGAAGCTCTGACCGGCCTACCTCGTAAGCATCAAACTCCCCTTCTCCACCCGAGCTTCCCCATCCTCAAAGCTAACAGAAATAACATAAAAATATGTCCCTTCCAAAGCTTCTTGCCCTTTATACTTCCCATCTCAACCATCATCTAAGGTATTCCATTTGTAAAGCTCCTGTCCCCAACGGTTTATTATTTTTCCGCTAATAGTTTTTATATTTTGCCCATGCACTTTAAAAACATCGTTTACACCATCTCCATTTGGGGTGAAAGC
>MWBK01000027.1 GCA_002069025.1 Bacteroidetes bacterium ADurb.Bin302
ATCAAACCTATGCATTCAATATGTGTTGGGCTACCTATTTTAATACAAATTAGCACCTTATCAAAATTTTTAGCACCCTTAACTGATTTTTAGCACCTCTATAAAAACGGCTTAACAAAGAGAAATGTTCAAATTAAAGTTTTATTTTCTCTATTCAGTCAATGTCTTCGTTTCTACTTTTTCTTTTTACACTTAAAGTTGAAGTGAATAAATAATGTATATGATATTACTAATGGTACTATGTAGAACAGTGTATTAATGACAACTGCAGTGTACCAAGGAGCGCTGCAGACGAAACAGTTATATAAAGAGATTGCTTCTATAGATGTATGAACTATGTATATTAATGTTATGACTAAAGAAGTAATAAGGAAGTACTTTTTCAACCGTACTGGATTACTTTTAATCATTGAAGACTTTATTATACCAGACAATATAAAGTAAGATGCATAATAAAGAATCAAATAAACTATTCCCCAAAAACCGAGTCCGATTGTTGCTAGAGAATCAAAATAGATATAAATAGGTGTTAATGCTAATGCTGAAGAAATTACGACATATGGCCATCGCACTTTAATCAAAACACTTATGATACCTAAAAGGGTGTAACTTAATGGTAAAAGTATTACAAACACAACGATACCTGAGGTGGGATCATATTTAAAACTATAATGAGGAATCAATATACCTATCAATGCATAAACAACAACTAATATGATTGAATATACCAAATTCTTAGCATATTCAATGTTTGCTTTATTCTCCAAAGTGATTAGTGCAATCTCTTCATTAGAAAATAATGAATCGAGACTAGTGTTGAAAATCTTGGTCAATTCAATTAGACTATCAATATTTGGAATACCTTTATCTGTCTCCCATTTTGAAATCGCATTTCTAGTAACATGTAATTTTTCTGCGAGTTGTTCTTGAGTCATTTGTCTATCGATTCTTAGTTTTTTTATTTTGCTTCCAATGTTCATAAGTAAACCTCCATCGCATTCAGTATAATTGAAGAATTTTCTTAAGTAAAGACACGAATCATTACTATGCTCTAAATCTAAGAAAATCAGTTGTTTTAGATAAAAGTTATTAGTAAATAAAAAACTCTTATTCTGACTAGAATCAATGTTACTTATACTTCAATCTGCTTTTATGTCAATAAAGTAGATACATTAAGTGAGGATAATCTTACTTTGAATAATGCACTTGGTAAGGCGTTTGATAATCGATTTAACTATGGATTCTTTCTCGATTATAAAACTCCCTCCTAGTGGTCAAAACTATTTCATTCTTGAATGTCAAGTTGTACCGTAGGTGTATTTCATTTAATTCCATTAGATTTTTGATTAAATTCCATAACAAAGCCTCTATAAAAACATCGTCATATAAACCGGTAAATAAATGACTTCGTCTTTTATAGTTAAATCTTTTGTATGAATGATGTACTTTTTGCCAAGCTTATCTTTGAACTTTATACCAAACTTGTCCAATGATGATGTTGTATAGTCCTTAATTGAAAAAGTAACCTGCGTTTGACTTTTATAAGGTTATAATTGTCAACTTAACCTGCGCATAGACCTCTAAAACCTTATTAAATATGCGTTTTCAGATGACATAAAGAAGTTATATGTGATAAGATGAGGGTAGATAACCGATATACAAACAGCAGGAAAAGAACCTATCTAACTTGCGTTGTCAAGGTAAGTTGCGGGAATTTTTAGTTGGTGTCTCCTGCCGACATGGTTATCAATCTATCTGACGAGGTTAGGCGTCAGATGAATGGAATCGGGGTCGATGGCCTCGATTTTCAATTGGTGCAGGACGTCTGCACCAAACATCATGGATGTTAACTCAAACGCTGTTTTAAACTGGTTGGAACGAATGCGGTAGTTGTTGATGTGGCTAATTGCTTTCTCAAGTTTAACCTGAGTGAGGAAATCAAGCGACTTTCCTTTGGGGAAAATGTAGCGTAAAATGCGATGGATTGATTCAATTGCTCCTTTTTGATAAGAGGCTAAAGGATCACAGTAGAAAACGTGTGTTCGTTTAACTCCTAACATATTTTTCTCAATATCATCGGGATTGTTAAATTCGGTGCCCCTATCGGTTAAGATGACAGGAAATAGACGGATGAATCCTTCGGTAGTGAGCATCTTTTCGAGTTGAGCGAGCCCTCGTGTGACACCACCAGCTCCCTTATTGACTACGAAGGCTACGAAAAGATGGAGTTCGATGACAATGAGGGTGAGGATCATCTGCCGATCAGATTGAAGGCCGATGACGGTATCCATTTGTGCGGTGACTTGACCAGGGTGTTGGTGAATGTACGTCAGATAGTCGTAGAAGGTTCTTCCCACATAACGTTCATTGTTATGCGCCTCATGGGGCTTTTGTTTCCGCGGCTTCATTTTGACTCTATTCCTCAATTGATAGAGTTCAGGCGAGAGTATCCGTTGGTCAAGGTAACGATAGATCGTCCTCTGGGTAATCGGAATCTCTGGGTGACTTTCTCTAATGTGTGCGGGTG
>MWBK01000028.1 GCA_002069025.1 Bacteroidetes bacterium ADurb.Bin302
GTATTAGTGCCCCGTACTATTAAAAAAAAGAGGTAAATATGAAAAAAATAATTTTAACATTTACATTGTTAATTGCATGTTTATTCGTTGTAGCATGCAATCGAGATGATCAAGAAGTGACCCATCAAGAAGTATTTGATTCTATCGTCATAGGTTTTGGATCTGGTGATAGCATTGATCATGTAACACAAAATATCCAATTGCCTACAACGACCTCTTTTGAAGGTGTTAAATTAACGTGGGTTTCGGCTAATGAAAATATCATTTCAAGCTCAGGTGTTGTCAATCGGCCTGAGTCGATGAATAAGCAAGTATTGCTTATTCTTGAAGTAGTTATTAACGGTGTTAGTGATGAAAAAAACTTCCTACTAACTGTTATTGCGACAAATCCTACGGTCGAAGATAAATATTATACTGTAACCTTCAATTCAAATGGCGGTTCTAATGTCACGAGTTTATCGATTAAGGAAAATAATCTAATTGCTAAGCCTGCTAATCCAACCAAAGCAGGGCACACCTTTGATGGTTGGTATAAGGATAGTAATCTATCAACTCCATGGAATTTTACAAGTGATACGGTAACGTCAAATATAACCTTATATGCCAAGTGGATTAAAGACGGTGTTCAATATACGGTTACCTTCGAATCAAATGGTGGATCGCTTATTGATTCCCAAACCGTAAATGAAAGCTCAAAAGTGACAAAACCAAGCGATCCGACAAAAGCTGATTATGAGTTTGAAGGTTGGTTTCAGGATGAAGGATTAACGATTCCATGGAATTTTGATGTAGACTTAGTCAATAGTAATATAACTCTTTATGCAAAATGGACGCCTATTATCAATTATTACGGTGTAGAGTTTGTTTCAAACGGTGGAAGCGAAGTTGCGTCTCTTGTAATAGAAGAAAACACACTAATCCCAGAACCTCAAATGCCTTCGCGTACCAATTATGTATTTAATGGTTGGTATATGGATGAAGAACTAACATTAGCATGGGATTTTGAAAATGATTTAGTAACTAAGGATTTAACTTTATATGCTTCTTGGTATCCTGAAGGGGCTGAACCTGGATTACCAGTTTATATTGTATCATTTGAAACCAACGGTGGAACCAGTGTTAATCTTGAATTTGTGGTAGAAAACCATTTAATTTCTAATACCGTAACAACAACAAGGGAAGATTTTGAATTTGTTGGTTGGTATAAAGATGAAGAATTAACCACTCCATGGGATTTTGATGTAGATACTGTAACAAGCAATATAACTCTTTATGCAAAATGGCATGAGTTAGCACCAAAATTACCTGCTCCAATCAACGGCATAAACTTTAACCCAAGTATTTTCTTTATCGCCATTGGAACTTATGATTTTGAGGAAGGGGCAAATGGTGGTTATACTGGTTATGGATTAGTATTTACGAATACAACGACTGGTGAAGTATTTATTTGGAGAAAACCTCATACCTATAAAGCAGGTTTTGCGACTTATTTCACACCAAATGATTTAGCACCGGCTGGAATCGTTTTAACGCCAGGTAATTATAAGTTTGAATTCTTTGCGATGGGAAATGGTGTTACAACAAGAGATTCAGATTTGTCATACCATACAGCTAACTTTACCATTGAAAAACCAGAACTCGATACCCCTGTTTTATCAATTGATAAAGAAAACAAGTTATTAACTTGGCAAGCGGTTTCTCATGCAACCAGTTATGAAGTATATATTAATGATGTATTACAAGATGGAAACACTTCCCCAATTGATCTATCAGGAATTAGTGAACCGGGCGTATATGTAATAAAAGTTAAAGCTATGGCTGATACCCATAGACCAAGTGAAGCAACCATTAATTATGTAATTGAAAATTTAGAAGCGCCAAAATTACCAGCACCAATTAATTTTCAAATTGATGGATTTAAATTAACTTGGGATGAAGTGGAACATGCGATTGGTTATACCATTTCAATCGGTAATGTTTCAAAACAAAGTTCAACGAATTCATTTGACTTAGCACAATTTGAAATTGGAAATCAAACTGTAACAGTACGTGTTGTTGCTTTAGGAAATGTTACTGATTATGCAAATTCGGATGAAACATTGTTTGATGCATCGTTGCCTGCTTTATTGCCAAGATTAAATCCAATGACAGTAGGAGATCAAAATGGTGATATATATGGATTTGGTGGAGGTCACTTCCGCTTACTCGTTCACATGGGTCATGCTCCGTTCCTACAGGCGGACTGGGATGGAACCTTCAGAATAGTAGTTAAGAAAGATGGTGTGGTTCTTGGTGAAACGGTAACACGAAGTGGTGAATATTTACATACCCCAGGGAGCAGTACTGACTTCTATGGAGCCATTTTAACAAATGGTGTGAAATATACGGTTGAGATTAGCTTGATCGCAAAACCAGATTCAGGGCATCGCGATTCCACACCATTAGCAATTGAATTCACATATACAAAATAAAACGGGTTTGTAAGAAATTACGGTTAATTATTATTAGAAAATTGATTATTATTTTAACAAAAACACCTTCTGTAAGAA
>MWBK01000029.1 GCA_002069025.1 Bacteroidetes bacterium ADurb.Bin302
ATCACCAAGACCAAACACATCACCAACAATCGGATTGAAATAATCCACCCCACCCACAAGATAATATGCACTAATCACCGTGCCATATTTAATTCCGGCAGGTAAGAATATTTCATATGAGTTTGAAATATTCACCGTATAATCAGTACCCGGTTCTAATCCAATACCATCAATAAGCAATTTAACTTCATTGGCATTATTTACTTTATAATTAAGCTTATAAACGTATTTACCCGCCAATGAATTATAATATAACTTTCCTGTGTTGAAACTATCAACTCTGTATATCTCACTTCTCGCATTAATGCTCGTATTACCAGTCACGCTAATATAAGCAACTTGAACAAATCTTTCATTTGCAGGTAATGCAGCAAAATATGATATAAATTCAGGATTTTGTATAATAATTTGATTAGGATTCATTGAATCCACAACATAGTCAGCAGTAAATTGTGGAGTACCTTTTGTAAGAGCAATACCATTTATTGTTAATTGAACATCTCCACTTGCTGCAGAAGGTAGTTGAATTGTAGTACCAACCATATTGGGGTTTACCCTTGTTACCATATATTGAACACTAATTCCGGTAACTGGACTTGTAGATGCGGAATAAACATATGTTGCTGTAATAACATCTCTACGATTTGAATTATTATACGCATACATTGTGCCTGTTTGACCTGTTAAAGTAAACGTATTACCAGAAATAACATAATCAGCATATGCTAATTGTTGATACGTACCACCACTATCATATTCCTTTGGCGCATTCAATAAAATACCATTATAACGTACTTCCCAATCTCCTTCAGCTTTGCTATATGGTGCAGGTAATTGAAATGTATTTTGTGATGCACTAACACCTAACGAGATGTTAATAAATTTATATGGTATTGTATATCCACTCGAATTTGCAGGAAAGTCAGTATTTTTGATGTAATCATAAACATCATATTCAATACCACGTGCAGTATCAAGAGCAACATCAACCTCTTTTGTATTCAAAACAAGCTTACTGTCTTCCTGATAATATTGCGGTGTGGTATCATCAACTCTGGTTATTGCGCCAGCTTGCACCCATGATTTTTTATTATCAACAATTGGTGTGAGATTAAATCCAACCATACGGAAGACATCCATATATGCCTGACCACTATCGGTATCACCAGAAACCTGAAAATAAAATGTATTTGATTCAACAGGTGCTACCGGATAACCATCTTTATCGTATGGCAATGATGCTGACGGTAATTCTTCTAACGTTAAAGGAACTGTGTTTGGATTAATTCTGCCATCAACCGTGTAAACATATTCTGTAATATTTATGAATGGCTCTGGAATGCCGATAAGCAAAAACATTGACTTTATTGCATCACGAGTTCCTTTTGATTTCCAAAAATAATTTGTGTTAATTAAAATTCTTCTCCAAAGTTCAATATCAATTTCGGCTGGAAGCAAATCAGTGTTTAAATTTCTTTCAGTATCATCAATGGTTAAAAAACTTTCAACTAATTCATTTTCATTAACTAATGAAAAATAATCCCATCCAAATGTTCTGGCAAGATTTTTCACCAATTGGTCTGGTATGTTGTTGACTTTATTGTAAGTTACTTTATTGATGTTCACTAAAGAATCAATAAATTGCCTTAATTCATCAAATTCTCTACCATAAATTCTAAGAAGTTTTGTCATCTTACCTTCTTCAGTAAGGTCATATGTTTTAAGCGATGCTGGCGTTAAAAATCTGGCAATTAAATCTGTCTTAATTGCATCATACTTACTGCCAATATTTAACATGCTGTTCAAAAAATTCCTATAATTTGGAGTGTCAATATCTATGTTATACTTATCACCAGTATTCCACAACATATTTGTATCACCATAAACAATAGAACCATCCTCAAGTAAAGTGGGGTCTTTAAGAACAAATTTGAATCCATTAGTATTATCTCTTTCCGAAACAATATATTTCTGATAATCATTCAACAACGCCCTAAATTCTTCAAACACATAATTGTTTGGCTTAATGTGAAAATCAACTTTACGTGAATATCCGCTAAAAGTATTATCTGGAAATGGATTGCCAGAAACTTTTAAGTAAATATAATTTCCAGTGAAACCAGTAAATCCAATAATATTATAAGAGTTACCTGTTGGATTTGCTGCTGACCAAATCACATATTTATCATAAGACAAATTCAAATTTTTAAGTTCACTGTTGTCAGGAATGCTTTGATTTCCCTCGTTATAAACTAAGCCAAATTTATTGACAATATATTGTACTGGTATTGTGATTATCGCAGTATTTGTAACACTATCCGCAGTATATGGCAAATATGTTTCATTACCATTAATTTGCATTTGAGAATTCACAAAAAGACTACCCGGATAAGCAAGAATAATCCCCTCAATCATCAATCTTAAAAATTCATATGCCGAACCATATCTCACAAAAGTATTTAAATCGCTTTTATCGAGATTTAATATTGCATTTGTCGCATATGTATGTAAGATTTGTGATTGTGTTTCAGTCACGCCCATTGTTTCCAATGTAACTGCACGCACAAATGAACTCAACTCATTAGTA
>MWBK01000030.1 GCA_002069025.1 Bacteroidetes bacterium ADurb.Bin302
AATTTGGGTGCTACATTCAATCCCAATATTCCCTTAGGAGTAAACCCGGGCGAACCAAATGATCAAGGGTGGTTTGATTATCAAACAGGATTCAGCACTTACAATTGTGATGGGTTGCTTTTGTGTGTGGATAATCATGAAGAAAGAGGAGAAGGTTCAGATGATTTGAAAGAAGCTATTGCAGCTGACAGTGCAATAACTTCTGCTTACATTGAAGAAGCGAAAAGCAACGCTAAAATATTTCTATATGAGGATTTAAAGAAAGATTCAGTAACGTACAGCAATAATTCTGCTTTAATGCAATTCCTGAATGATAATGCAAACACAACATTTGGCAAATTGAATAATGTAAAACAAATGATAAAAGAAGCATTTGCATTAGATTCATCAAATGCATTTCTTCTGAAAGAAAAAGACAGTTTAATAACTGTTTATTTAAATAATGTGAATGAGTTGGACAGTATTGCTGCTGCAGACAGTACGGTTGATTTAACGGCAAGAGAAACCGAATTGATTACAATAAATGATTTACAGCAGGAAAGAGCAAGTATTTTAATACAAGCGACTAATTTGCAAAAATTAGATAATGCAAAATCAATAAATGATGCAATTATTCCCAATACAATACCAGAAGGAAATTTGAAAATAATAAATGAAATAAAAATCAGATTTGTAAAATACGGAATAGATTCAATAAATTTATTTTATACAACAGCGTTAAATATTGCCGAACAGTGCCCGTTTAGTGGTGGTGTTGCGGTTTATATGGCTCGTAATTTTGTAGCTTTATTTAATGATTCAATAGACTACGATGATACAAATAATTGTTTGCAACAAGGTTACTATCGTTTAGCTCTAACTGACAGTAATGTAGTAAACGCATTTGATATTATATTAATTCCAAATCCTGCCGATGAAACAACCAAAGTCTTATTGAATAAGAAATATGAAGGAGTTTGTAAAGTGATGATATTAGATTCTTATTCTAAAAATGTTTACAAACATGAATTTGATTGTAACAAACAGCAATTATCAATTTCAACCAAGAAGTTTTCACAAGGAGTATACTATGTGAGAATTACAGTTAATGATATTACTAAAAACTTAAAATTGATAATTGCACGATGAAAAAATGTGATGCAAATAATGTAGCTACAAGATATTATCTTTTAGCTACATTATTATTAATTTTTTCAGAATCCTACTCACAAGGATATAACAGCATATGGCTTATAGGCAATCAATGGTTAAGCAGTGTTCCAAAGGCAAGAATGATATTTACCGATACTTCTTATACGTTAAATACTGAATTAAGATTAATGGCATTTGAAGGAGCGGAAGCTACCATTAGCGACAAAAGCGGAAATTTTCTGATGAGCAGCAATGGTGTTTGGATAGCTGATGCAACGGGAGATACGATGATGAATGGCGATAGTTTAAATCCGAGTTGGGACGTAAATGCTCATCCTAATGGACTGCTAATAAATAATGGCAACATATTTCTTCCATTCCCTGATGACAGCAATAAATATATTCTTATTCATCAGGCAGCTTTTGATGATATTTCCACTTATTCTACGTTGGGAGGCATACATAAATCCGTTATTGATATTACGGCCAACGGAGGTTTAGGTGCTGTTATAGAAAAAAATGATACTTTGATTTATGATTCGTTGACATGGGGGCTTACTGCCTGCCGCCATGCCAACGGCAGAGATTGGTGGGTTATAGCTCAAAAGGACAGTAGTGATATTGTGTATAAAATACTTATTACGCCTAACGGAGTTGATACAATTATGACACAATCGCTCGGATATTCTCAATTTTTTAAAGGCAATGCATCGGACATTACTTTTTCACAAGACGGTAAAAAATTTATTCAATCTAATTATCATTATGTGGCAGGGAATTTACATCCAAGCTACGTTATCCTTGCTGACTTTGACAGATGCACAGGAATGTTTTCAAACACGCAAACCGTACAATTAACGCAAGACAGTTATTTGTTTGGACTTGCCTTTTCACCATCAGGGAAATTCGCTTATGCCTGTTCATCGTTATACTTATTTCAAATTGATACGGATAATTTAACGATTGACACTGTTGCTACTTATGATGGTTATACTTCGCCTTTTACATGGTGCTGTGCAACAACCTTTTGGAGTATGTATTTAGCTGCTAACGGAAAAATTTATATCACATCGGGGAATAGTGTTCAGCATATTCACGAAATGAATTATCCTGACAGCGCAGGCATAGCTTGTGATTTACAACAGCATGCAATTAATTTAGGCGTGTGGAGTTTCAGGGCTGTGCCCAACCACCCCAACTATTATTTAGGGTGCGATACTACACAAACAAGTTGTCCTTGTTTAACAACTGGCATAAATGAAATTAATCAGCATGATTTTCGCTTTTCCATTTCACCCAACCCCAACAACGGTAATTTTAAAATCATGTATCTGTTGCCGCAAAACAAAAGCGGCACGTTGCAGATATTTGATATAACAGGAAAAGAAATATACCACCAAAACTTGCCGCCATGGAGTACAGCGAAATATATTTCATTACCCAAAATTGCAGATGGAGTGTATCAGTGCACCATCAC
>MWBK01000031.1 GCA_002069025.1 Bacteroidetes bacterium ADurb.Bin302
CAAGCTACAATTGGACCTATGGCGGTGACACTTTATCAACATCACCGGTATTAAAATTAAAACCCCAAGGTAATCAAATAATACGATTAAGTGGTTCATTACAAAAATGTACTGCATCACTCGACATCAGAATAAATGTCAAAACACCTCCTACCGTAAATATTACCGGTAATGAAATTGTTTGTCCGGGTATTCCATTCCGTTTAGCTGCATCAGGAGCTGAATCATACATTTGGTATTCGGGAGAAGAAACTGCATTCATAACCGATTCAATCAGAAAACGTCAACATTATGCCGTTACAGGTATTGCTGCCAATGGTTGCCAAGATGATGCCGAATTTGAAGTAGATGTATATAAAGTATCTAAATTAATTTTGCAAACCGATTATAAGAAAGCTTGCCCTAATGAGCCTGATACTGTAATTATGAGAGCTAGCGGAGGGAATGAATATACATGGGAAAGTATTCCGTTCATGTCTGAGGTTGCATACAATTCTGCTGATCAATTGTTACTTGACTTTGACGAAACAACATTAGTACGTGTAAGATCTACAGACTTTAATGGATGTTCAACTAATAAGGATAGCGTACTGCTAGTTCCGCAAGCACGTGACAGCATACACTTTGAAGTATACCCTACTTACCTTGAAGAAGGTAACAGTCAAGTTAGATTAACCGGAATCACACCAACAAATACAACATGGAATTGGAATATGGATGATAATTCTGATATTTTAGTAGGAAATAATATTACATACAATTACAATATAGCAGGCAGAGATTCATTCTTAATTAATATTGTTGCGGTAGATGCTTACGGATGTGTATACACGGGAGAACAAGCTGTATATACGTGGCGAGATTTCTGGGCACCGAATGCATTTACACCTGATGGAAACGAACTGAATGACAGTTTTGGATTTAAAGCACGAGAGTATTTTACAAAATTCGAATTCATTATTTATAACCGTTTAGGAGAAATTGTATACTCCGGAAAAAGTACAGCCGATCGTTGGGATGGAAATTATAAAGGAGTTCCTTGTCCATGGGGTATATATGGATGGGTTGTTAATTATACAAGCGACTATAAGGGTGTTGTCAAATCAGGAACTGAAAAAGGATATGTTACAATTGTTAGATAAATAACATGAAGAAGTTCTTGTCATGCACTATCATTTTAATCTTGCTTTTTTGTGTAAAAGTGAACGGACAAGACTATACCTTCAGCAATCATAACATAGTCCCATTTAGTTTAAATCCTGCATTGGCAGGTAATGCAAACGCCATACGTATTGCTACTAATTATCGCCAACAATGGATGAATTTAGGTAATAGATATCATACCGCACGTATATCATACGACCAAAATTTTTATAAGCAGATGTGCTCTCTTGGTTTTGCCTACACTTACGATAATATGTCTAACGGAATATTCCAAACTAACGAATTTGCGCTGGTATACTCTCATAATATACGTTTATCAGATGGATATTTTATTCGTTTAGGTATACAGGGTTCTCTGTTCTTAAATTATTTTGGATACGGCAATCTTATATTTGAAGACCAATACGATCCCAACTCAGGAAGCATCAACCCTACTACACTTGAAAGTTTTGAAAATGATAATCGAATTATTGGAGACTTTTCTGCCGGTATTGCCTTTGTTATGGAGAATAAACTGACAATAGGATTTTCAGCAAACCACTTATCTGAACCGGACAATGGCTTTATCGATAAGAATAGGAATAAAATTTATAGAAAATATGTTGCCCACATAAATTATGTGTACGACTTTAAACATCAGAGCGGCTTGTATAAAAAAAGAGATCTGTCATCTACATACTTATTCATCAATGCAAACTATCAACACCAATATAATTTTAATGCAGCATATTTGGGTGCAGGAGTTGCATTTAAACCTTTAATATTAGGTATCGCCTATAAGAGTAACTTTATAGACTCTAATATAGCATCTGCTATGGTTGGCGTACATTATAAAGGTCTTCAGCTGTTTTATATATGCGATTTCAATGTGTCCACAGAAGGGAATGGAACGTGGGCTCATGAATTATCACTGATATATGTTATTAAACCGAAACGCAAAGATCTTTGTCCTGTGGTTTATTGGTAAACCTCAGACAAAGAATTATTGCACTAAAATATAGGTATCTCGCGCTGAAAACTGCGATCAAGTGAAATTAAGGTCTCGGTCGAAACAACTCCATGTATCTCCTGAATTTTATCATTAAGAAGTTCCATTAGATGTTCATTATTACGTGCGTACAACTTAATCAACATCGTATATGCACCTGTTGTGAAATGGCATTCAGTTATTTCAGGAATTTTTTTCAATTCAGGCGCAACAGTTTTATACATAGAACCTTTTTCAAGACGGATTCCTATATATGTACATGTTGAATATCCTAATTTTTGAGCATTAACTGCATATCCTGAACCTTCTATCACACTGGTATCCATCAATTTCTGAACTCTTTGATGTATAGCAGCACGCGATACACCGCATGTTTCAGCCACTTCTGCGAATGGAATTCTAGCATTTTTAATTATAATGCGCAGAATCTCTTTATCAAGTTCATCTACTTTTTCCATTATTT
>MWBK01000032.1 GCA_002069025.1 Bacteroidetes bacterium ADurb.Bin302
TTTTATCGCCAAAACAATCTACCGTATCAGCGGTTGTTATAAGAACTTCTGATTCTAACAAGTTAGGCTCCGTAATAATAAATACATTATTGTAATCTTTTCCACGTGAATCTACCATATGCACAGTATAAACAGCTGCAGGGATATTATTCAAGTCTCTTGTTGATGCAGATAATCCTTTATCTGATGTCCATGTATATGTGAATGGAGGAGTACCTCCTGTCACATTCAACATTATTTTACCATCTGACAAACCATAACAAGAAACATTCTTTTGATATACACTAACCGCTATTTCTTGAGGTTCAGTTATTTCAACTTCTAATGTTTCGGTTGCACATCCCAGTGCATCCCAAACTTTTACATAATAGCGACCTGCCAATAAATTAGTTTGATTCTGCAAGCCTTCAGTTGCAGGTGTGATGCTTCTGCCTGTCCAATTATAGAAATAAGGCGCCTGTCCACCACTTACATTTATGGTTATTGCACCGGTTGCTTCGCCTGTAACTAAAACATCTTGTTTGCTAACCAAAGTCAATAACAATTGAGGCGGTGATGTTACAGTTACCGTTGTTACAGCATCAACAGCGGGTTGACAACCTTTATTATCAATTAGATTCAGACGATAATCACCAGGTGATAAGTTAGTTATGGTTGCAGAATTTGATATAGGCATTGTACTTGGCAAACGGTACCAAGTGAATGAGTATGGAGACATTCCACCACTAACCGCTGCAGCTACTTGTCCGTTTCGTTCTGTAAAACAGGTCAAATCAGTAACAGTCAAACCGACTATTAATGAATCCGGTTCATTAATTCTAAACGTAGCTGTACGAGAACAACCTATTGAATCACTTACAGAATATGTATACTGACCTTTAGTCAATGTGTGTGATACTGAATCTTGCACAACAAACGTACCATCATTTTTTCTAATCTGGTGCATATATGGGTAACCACCACCGGATACTCTTGCTATTGCAGATCCGTTTCCATCTCCATAACATTGGATATTGGTAGAATTCAATGAATTTATACGCAATACATTTGTTGAAATTAATTGAGGACTTTGAATCTTACATCCATTCTTGTATGCAAATATTTTAATGTAGGCATTAACCGTAAGTGGATTGAAATCAAGATCACCACCAACACCTTGCTGGGTTTGGAACACTGCATTATTTACATTCAATTCATATAGTGTCTGCGTATCAGTATTATGCAGACGTACAGCTGTATAATTGTTGTCGCAGAACAAAGATGCTTCTTGAATTTCTTCAACTTGCGTTACAGAGAAGGATTTTGTTGCCTCTGTTGTACAAATTAAATCTCCATTGGTATCTCTATAATCATAATAATAGGTAATTGAATATACATTTTCACCTAATTTAGTTGGATATATAACAGCTGTACCATTATTATAATCGCGAAATCCTATGGAACCTGTCTGACTGAATTCGAATCTGCCTGAAGGAGCATGATTACCTAATATAACAACGGAATCTAAAGAGCCACAAATCATATCATTATCTTCAATTCCAAAGAAATCAGAAGATTCATTCAGCACCTTAAATCTCTTTGATATACTAGATGTACATTGTTCATTAACACCTGTAGAAGATTGATATGTTTGAGTGTAATGATATGCTATTGTATAAGAACTTGTATGAGATGATTGCGATAAATCAATATTTGCATATCCATCAGGAAGATTAGTTAAAAACGTTGGACCCGTAAAGACTCCTACTCCCGGAGATTTTGGTATACCAGAAATTTGAACGACTCCCTTAGGTTCACAATATTCTTCCTGTAAATAATATATTCCCATATTATTTGTTCCGTGAACTAAAATAGTTGCGGTATCACTGCTTTGACAAGCATGTTCGTTATTGACAGTGTACCAAATATCATGATAATTTAAGCCGGCTCTTGATGTATAGAACACATTATTTACCAATGCAGATTGAGGTGCATCTGTACCATATATACCGCCGGAAGGAGTAGCGGCCAAAGTTAATACATCACCTAAACAATGGTCTGCTTTAAGGTTCATATTAATTATATCCGGAGCATATACATGAGTTGAATCTCTATATTCGAAATCACAAATACCATCATTGTACTCATACAATAGTTCATATACGCCTTCGCCCCATGATGGTTGAAAATAAACATCGCCTTCTTGAGGAATTGCCTTTTGCAAAACAGGTGTTATGTAATTATGGTTTTTGTATATACTCAAAGTTCCTGTTGTCGGTGTTGCCGAGCTAACTGTGATTAATACATTGTTTTCGTAATTACAATATGAAGACTTGATGCCAAATGGATAAATATTTGTAGGAGACTTTATATAGAAAGACTTTGAATATTTTGACGGACATCCTTGATCATCCAACATTGTATAGATAACTTGTTGTTCTCCTTGACCACCAGCTCTTGAGGGATCAATTAGCAACTCGCCGGCTGTTATATCCTCACTAATCTTCATTGCCGGCGTACTAAGAGTAAATGTTCCGCCTATATTTGAAGCTCTAATAGTGGCCAAATTTGAATAATAACAAAGTGTATCATTTGGAATTACAAAAATATCATCGTTAATAATTTTCTTTTGAACCTCTTCTCTTACGGTGATGGTTTTAACCATTGAACTCTTACAACCTTTATTATCTAAAATAGAATACTCAACATTATAAACTCCTGCACTCACATTTGTCAATCTTGATGTTGGCCCTGTAAGTGGAGA
>MWBK01000033.1 GCA_002069025.1 Bacteroidetes bacterium ADurb.Bin302
ATGCATTGAAATATAAATACGCTCCCTTTATCCGCAAAAAATCTGTAGTGCCCAAACCACAAACGCAAAAAAATGATATAGCTGAAATTTATAACTTTATGACCGGATAGCTGCAAAATGGGTTAGGTTTGAGATATTATCAAGTTATTATGAAGTTTAGATTATAAAAGTTTTTATTAGAATAAAATAACGGAGGTATACAAACATATAGTGGTATACCTCCGCTTTGGACCAATTAACAATTAAAACTTACTTTTCTGTTGTCTTACCTTTTCTTTTTATTACACTAACAGTCAACCCATAACCGACAGCCATAACTAACATTAACACCAAGCCATCGGGTATCGGTACACAACTTGCTCCGGGTTCGTCGGGTAATGCTGGTGCATAACTACGCGTACCTTTTGAACTTGAATTATTCCGAAAAGCTTCCTGATCTCCCCATACCGTTTTTCTTTCTTCAATACCGTATAAATATCCCGAAGAGTTATTATTTTCCTGGTTGTATTGCTGATAGGGAGATTCTGCCTGAATACTTTGTATGGACCAAGCTATTACTATTATCATTAATAGCACATAGTGAACCGATTTATTTCTAACTTTATTTTTCATATACTGTAAGTTTACTTGTTGTTAATGATCAGTTTAGTTCTTGCATTGCCGTTTTCGGTATTAATATCTATTATATACATACCGGGAACATTAATGGTAAACGGCATGTTGTTTTCTACATTCTGGAATTGATAAATCAGTTTACCTGCAGCATCAAACATGTTTACACCCGCTTTCCCGTTGAGTCCCGTGAGATAAACCTTATTACCGGCTGTGTATACTCTGATACCATTGCCTATCACCACATCTGTTCCGTTAATATCCTGCGATGTAATTACCACATAGAACCTTGAAGTAATTGCAGTGGTAGAAGTCGTGATATCGAAAGTGTAGCTTTGTTCCATTAAATTGGTTTGTGCTTTTGTTTCGGTATCCACAAGCATTACTCTGATAACATCTTTCAGCTTTTCTTTGTTCACCATTGCAATTTTGTAAGTGCCTGCTTTTCCTGTTCTTACTTTCAGATCAACCCGTTCGGTGTTTAGCGGAAGAGCATTGCAAGCCAATCCTGCACATGAACCCTGAGCTTCAGTATAAATCTGAGGAACAGACATTACAGGACTCATAAGTTTGATACCATCATTTTTGCGTTCGAAACTTACCAGCGCATCTTCTTTCAAACGGATACGTGTGAGATCTGAATTTTGAGAATTGCTTACAGTCAATGAAATTTCATCGTACTTGTTAGCAGCTTTTACAGCTTTGAAAGTTTTACCATCGATATCGTAAGTCAAACCATCGTAAGCCTGCAGCCAATCCTGAATAAAGAACGAAGAGAAAGGATATACATAGAAGTCATCGTCTGCCATTACTGTGGTGTAGTTGTCCACTCCATTCCAAACAAAGTAAGGATCGAAAGGCCAGGCATTGTTCAGGTTATAGCCTGTTACATAGGGTACTCCTACAAGATTCCATCCTTCATCGCAATAACTTCTACCGGTTGAACTAACATTGATATTTGTTGGTACCATAATAGGTCCGCAAAGGAAGTCAGTTCCGATAGCGGATTTGAAATCGATAGAATCTATACCATCACCTCCCGCAAGTATATAACCCTTGTTGGCAAGTAACAAATGATTTGGTACATTTACATAATTCGAACCATTTGACACCCCGTAATTAGCTCTTCTTTGTCCATCATATTCTGCAATAAAGAAGTCTGCTACATTATCCTGAATATCGCCCCAAACTGCCTTGATTCGTGTTCCTCCAATGAAAATGCTGTCTGCTACGACGTTGAACGGGAAGCTTACAAAGTTCCATGGATAGATATTCTTGCCGAATTTTTTCCGAACGATAATTGATGCAGTACTACGTACATCAACCGTACAACTTGTTGATCCACAACTATTATCTAACTGTCCGGCACGACCGGTTGAGTCCACTTCAAATACAATCTGATTATCAATTTCGAGCGTTCCACAAACTTTTAACCTTCCATTTGGCTGTATAAAGAGCGAATCGCTTATGATATTACTACCTACCGGAATTTCGACGGTATGACGAATATAGGTCGGTCGGTCATTGGTAGGCGGAGTCGGACTGTAAATCCAGGTGTTTGTTGCACAATCCAAACCTTCCCAAATATCGGCAGCCCAATCATTGGCATCTGCGGTGGTTGCCCATGCACAGAAGTCATTAGAAGGAGGTAAACTTGTGAGATACAGCGTTGCAAAATCACAAGCCTGTGGTGTACCATTATCACAAACAGTATAAGGAACTACAACAGTACCTGCAAATGTTGGAAGAGGATCAAATATATATGAACCATTCGCGTTCAAAGTAAGACTACCCACACCCGGAATGAGTGTAGCTGATCCGATTGTAATTACTGTACCGTTGGCAACAGCAGCTGTTACCGTTTGAGAATTACCTTCTGGATCATAATCATTGGTTAATATATTTCCATACATATTCACATCCTGAGGTGCTGCATTAGCATCATCTGTAGCAAAGGTTGTATTACCACCGATAACCTGTATCGTTACAGTTGCAACATCTGTTCCACCATTTCCATCGCTTATTGTATAGGTATAGGTTACCAAACCTGTAAATCCGTTGGTAGGAACAAACGTAAATGTTCCATCAGTATTTTGGGTCAAACTTCCGGCATTTGCCACAGCCTGATTAGCACTGTTGACTCCTCCAACCGTGGTTGTACTTCCTACAACAAGGGTTGCATCTTGTGTTCCGTTTCCATCACTGTCATAAGTTCCGGTTGTAACTGTCAACGGGTCATTGTCAGGATCGTAATCGTTTGGAAGTACATTTCCACTCA
>MWBK01000034.1 GCA_002069025.1 Bacteroidetes bacterium ADurb.Bin302
TGTCAGATATTATAGGATTATGCTCAATAGTTGAATTGATTTCAAGTGGTATTGATTTTGGTGGGTAGTAACTTAGTACTGGTTCTGCAAGTTGATAGTATAATGTTCCGTTGCCACTCGCACTGTCCGTTCCGACTGTGCCTGTCTGCGTTCCCCCTGCGGTTAATGCGATTACAAATCCTACCGCATTTTTCGCCAATGGATAATTCGTGGTGTTGATTGCAGTTCCGCTTGTTATTGCTACATCTTGTACATTCTGCGTATGCAACCCGTTCAGCACATCAAATGTATCTGTTATTGCTGGTACTGATTGGAGTTTGGGGTATCTTGCACGAGTTATTGCAGTTCCTGTGCCAACTGTTACTTCCCCTTTGTCTGATGATACTGTGCCATCAAAATAATTCGGATAACGGGATTGACAGGTTGCGAGGTCGGGTTCGTTTCCTGCCCCGTAGGTTGCGGTGAGGTCAATTGCCATTACTTTTTGTACTTCCATAACTTTTCCATTAGATAAAGCGGCGGGAGAATATACATGATTGATATATAATAATAATTCTCCAGTATGCCCGCTTGGCAATGTTGTAATAAATGATACAAAGTTTACTACACCACTTGTAGGCGTGTTTACAACCTTAACTTGTGTTAGTGTTCCACTTGCAGAACCTTTAACATAAACTTCTAATCTTAATGCGTCATCATTTGTGACTTTTGCATAATATTGGATATAAACTTCATTACCCTGTATAAAATTCATATTAGTATTTGTATATGCGTAAACACCAGTAGCAGTTCCGTTTCCTGTAATGATAAGAGTATTATTACTTGCTGTAATAACACTTCCAGAGTGTTTTGGTGACCACCCAGTTGTTCCATCTGAAAAATCACCATTTATAACTAATTGGGTTGATGTATATCCTTTCAACAGTAAATTCTGCATTACTCCTACTTCTGCGTTTTCAAATGCTTCTGTTAAGCCATAGGCTGTACCTGTTACAGGTACGGAATTGAGTTGGTCGTCTATATCATCAAACTTGTCTGTAATGACTTTCTGCGAAATCGCATTCTCTGTGGAAGTTCCAAATTCCTGAACTACAAGGTCATCAATGTCGAGCATTGCTTTTACATCATCAATCTCTAAATCCATTACTGGAGCAGTTGAACCAGTATTATTTCCTTTTATGGTGTTTGCAGGAGAATCTGTTAATGGTGATTGATATAATCCGCCTGCTACCCAAGCAGAGCCATTCCAGTAGTTCCAATTTCCGTTATCAACTGTGACATATACTCTATTATCACCATCAGGAAAAGCGGCTGTTAAGGCTGTTAAATTAGCATATACACCAGCAGGGCTTCCTGTTATCATATCATTTTCAACTAATTCAAAACCATCATTAATTAATGTATATTCATCTTTAATTTTATTTGTCCCTGTTAAGTTACAATATTTATTAGCCATTATTACCCCCCTTTAATTATACAACAATTATCCTAAATTTAAAATAAGGTTTAACAGATTTTCCTGATATATGCTTATATTCAGCCCTTTTTGTTGTTCTTCTGTTAAATTTATTTTTTCATATTCAATATCAATTTCTAAATTATGAAGTTCACTTATTTTCTTTCTAAAATCATTTTCATTATTCCTATTTTCAAAAACATAAAAATTATCTTTAATTAATGGTTTATCCTCTTTGTCTTTTTTTGCGTATTTTTGAATTAAGGTTTGTTCTTCTTCAATAATGAATTTAATTTCTTTTTCAAAAGATTCATAAAGTCTTTTAAGTTTTCTTCTGCTGTCATAATCAAACATTATTTGATTTATGATTGTTTTTAATTTATAAATTTCTGCTATTTCATTTAATCTTAATTTCATAATATCTCCTTATGCTATTCTTATTAATGTTGTGGTAGCACCTATACTCACACCATTGACTATTGCATATGTTTCATACCATGCCCCAACATTTACATGAAATAAAGGATGATATAAATTTAATATTCCACTCATAGGATTAATTACAATATCACTACTTGCTCCAATCGATATTCGACCACCAATTTGATGAGCTCGTATAAGTATATCTAAATCACTGTTTATGAGTAAGGAAGCACCATTGTCAGTATATAAAGATAAAAAGTTTCCACCAGTAGTGCCTTCAAGATTTGTATACCCAATCCCTCCTATGATATAGGTATCATCAAGTGGTGTTTCAGGATTAGCAAAAGGTTGTGAATAAATCGTAAATAATTTTTCAGAAACTCTTTTATGCATATAATTAAATCCTTGAGTAAGCGCAACAGCAGTACCGTCAAAAACAAATGTATGCGTACCATCTCCATTATCTGTTTTACCGGTTATAACTCTACTTGTAGCCAGTTCAGACCCCCATCTGGTAGTGCCTATATCAATAACATCATTAACATTGAACCAATCCTGTGGGGTTACTGTATCAGAAGTCATAAAATTATTTGTAGTGGTAGTATCTCCAACATATAGTGCCCAACCTTGTCCAGACGGATAATGAACATAATCACTTCCTTGAATTGAAGCACCAACAATATATCCACCTTCTACTAATATATTTGATGCAGATAAAAGCCCTTCCATACTTACTTTAAACGGTGCATCTGAATATGTAGCATCACCTAAATATATTCCATTTTCATCTGCCTTAAATACATTATCACCACTTCCTATTGAGATATTTCCACCAAATGTTCCAGAGCCTTCTATGTCTATATTTTTTGCTATTATTCTTCCGTCCGTGTCTACATAGAAGTTTCTTTCTAATGCTCCTTCTGAACCAGTAGCACCATATATTGATATACCTTCTGTTGCGTTCATCATCACCTTTGCAGTCCCATCATTGGTTTCAACAACAAATCCCTCATCTGCACTTATTCTGCAACCATTATATACCTTATTTTTTGTTAATGAATTAACTTCAAACCTGTAAAATTGGTCTGATAATGTAGTTGTCATGTTTGCAAGTTCAAATTCTGATTGCATTTTATCATATGGATTATAGGAATACTTCATCACCCTTAAAGTAAAATCAAAA
>MWBK01000035.1 GCA_002069025.1 Bacteroidetes bacterium ADurb.Bin302
TCATCCAATACATCTTTAGCCTGTTCAACAATTGTTTCTAGATAATCTGCTTCAGCGTTTATATCATAATAATTTAATAGCTGATCTAAATCAGGGTATCTAGTATCTGTTGTTTTGCCTAAACTAACTAGCTGCATTGTTGATCCTTCTAAAGCAGGGTTAAAATCGCGCTGTCTGTATATATTACGACACTTATTTTGGTCAACTTTTATTTTCTTATTTGCAAACATCAGACTTCTAAAACCCATCGAATGAGATGTCATTGCTCTAACGTTCGAAGAAACTTTCCATTTTAATTCTTCTGCAATAGATTTATTAAATGCAACAAAAGTTATTGATTTATCTGCATCTATTCTATTGCATGCTTCTACTCCTGTTGTTGTTTTACCTGTACCCGCTCTAGCCTCAACAACAAGCGACCCGATCTCGTTTTCTACAAATTCAAAAATTTTATTTTGTTCTCTGTTGAATTGCATTTTATCTCCAAGTTTTATATAATATAATTATATACCACAATATAAAATCGGGGCTAATAACATTAGTCATACGATTTATATTACCTATGTTACTTTTATTTTTATTGGCCGTAACTATCATTCACCGTCCTTCTGCCTCTCATATTCATCCTTGAGGCTGGTTAGCGGTTTCCAGTAGATAGGGGTATCATCATGATAATGTTCACTACCTTTGTCTGAAATAAAGATTTTATATTCTCTATTAATTAAAAGTTGTTGTAATTTGAACCTTCCAGTTGTTTGGATAATTCCACTCTGAAATATTATCGTTTGCCCGTTTCTCGGATACTCCCCATCCGCTGTACAGTACACTTTCTCGCTCATCATTCACCGTCCTGTGGGGGCAGTAGTCTTTTATATATTTCCTCGATGAATCTATACAAAATCCCGTCTACAAATTCAGCTTTCGATTCATGCAAGTTTACAAAATCAGGAAGCACAAAGCACCAACTATCACCATCCTTTTTAGCTATCATTGTTTTATCTTGATGTATCCACCTTCGTTCCTGCTCCAACTCTGCTATGCGTTGTTTAAGTTTATTAGTGTCTCGATAGTATTGGTCACTCCACCTGTTTACCAAATCCCGAAACATTTCCAACTCATCCACTCGTTTCAGCAGGTGTTCGATGTGGTCGAGAGCGTCTCTTAGTCTGGCTATCAGATGTAGTTCTTCTGGTGTTGTTTGTCTTCTTGATGTCCATAAAGCATATTGTTTTCTGTAATGTTCAATATCATCTTTCGTAAACTCTGTCATTTCAATTTACTCCCTCTCCATAAGCCTAGTAGATAACAAAACATCCCGAAGGCAAACATAATCCAAAACTCTGTCATCTCGTCACCTCTGCATCTTCCCTTTCGATCAAATAAAACAATCTATTCTCAATCAATATTGCCGGAAACATCCGAACAAAATCCACAATACTTATTGGAAACATAGCATCATAAATTTCAGGCTTCAATTCTGGTAGTTCATCCTCATATTGAAAAACAAGGCTTAATGGAGTTGTTGTATTGCCAATCTTGATTGGAAATTCACGCTCTGTCATTCCTTCACCTCTTTCAGGGCTTGTTGGGCTACATAACTTGCGCCAGTGTAACCTCTATCAACAATATATTGCAACGCTTCCCGAAGCCTCTCGTTTTCAGCACGTAGAGTGTCACATTCCTTAATTAGATTCAGCTTAGCATTTAGCTCTAATTGTGTTTTTTCCAATTCACTTTGAGTAATGCTACAAGGTGGATTACATCTGTCAGAAAAATCAGCAGTTGTTAGTGTCTTTCCACAAATCCTACAATAGTAACTCATCACTCCTCACTTTCTTGTATTTCAAATATGCTTTGATCACAAATATCTCCATATTTTCCTCTGTGTTAGATGCCTATTTAGATGACGCCGCATAACTAGAAAATGTCCAGTTTATTGTTGATCCCGTTGAACTAGTTGATATCGAAGAAGCTGAATAACTAATAACATTTGTGTTATATGTAGTTCCTACAATGTTTGACGGTTGATTTGATGATCCCCATCGTCTATCAGAAATTTGACCGTTATACACATATCTGTAATGTTCATGACCACAATTAGGACATCTAATTATATGCTGACCATTTAATTCTGTATCAATGTTAAATTGAACATATCTATTACATGCATGGCAATACAATTCTTGTGTTTCCATAATTATTTCACGCTATCTAACCACAGTTTTATGTACTCAAAAGATATTGTAAATTCATCTACAGGCATAACAGATATAACACTATCACAGAACCTGCTGTAATATTGTTTTGCATATTTGAAAGCGTCTAATTCATTTTCAAATTTCAATCTTGCATATTCAAACAACATTGCAAAACTTAGTTGCAAAGGACCACTACCAGAATACCCCCAATTAAATCCATCAGGACTATGATTTACTAAATCATTGCGAGGATTTAGCGGAGCAGCTATACTGTCGCTTTTTATAACTACAATTCGATCTTGTCCAACACGTTTACCTTTTATAACTACGTCCATAATTCCTCGTTTCCAGTTATTTGTTTATTTTTCTTGCACTTTAACCACAATCTATAGTGCGATGGTTCTGCTCTTGTTGCGTGGCATATTATACATAATGTACGTAAATTTCCCATATAATTTCTTCCTCCTTCTGATATTGGTTTTATGTGATCAATATGTGCTTGTGACAGCAATAATTCTTTTCCACATCTAACGCATTTACAATCGTCTCTAAGCCAAACTCTACGTCGTTGTTCTCTCCATCGTTTTCTCGATAGTCTATTTGACTTTTTCGCCATAACTTATCCAATCATTTTTTCCTGTAAATTGCACGTGTATTACGTTTAATACAATAGCCGCTATAAATGAAACAATATTTATATAAATTATGCGGGCTGTTTTTTCA
>MWBK01000036.1 GCA_002069025.1 Bacteroidetes bacterium ADurb.Bin302
GGTATCAGCAAGTTGTATGGATCCAATAGGAACCACAACTATGACAATGGCTGTAAGTGCAACAAATGGAACTAACAATGTTAAGGCCTATAAAGTTGTTTCTTCATCACCTGCTTATTCGGGAACTTTTACTCCAAGTGCCGGTAAAATATTATTGACCGGACTTGCAGGTAATACATCTTATGTGTTTGATGTTTGGGCTGTTGATGATATGGATGTATTGTCAGAAAATTATGTTACTTGCTCGGCTAATTGCAAAACATTGGATCCGAATGCTCCGGATGTACCTTCTAAGTTGACAGCTACACCAATGGAACGTACATCAACCGGTACATGTTCTACTTCAATTGTTGCAGGAACTAATTTTGCTGCATCTACATACGCTGAAGATACATATAATTTATCATATTCGGATATAGTAACCGCTGAAGGACGTTTGAGTAATCTGTCCATAAATTCAATTCTTAAAGAATCTTATGTTAATGGCGGATTCCACGATGTGCCTAGTTCATACGGTGAATATGCAATAGTGTCAAATCCTAAAGTTTTAAATGGTAAGTATCCTGCAAAATCTGACGGAAAGAACCGTTTTATTGCAGGTTTTTCTACCACATTAAACACAGGAAATCGTTTAAATATAATGACATATACATTCGAACCTCTTATTCAGTCAAGTAAATTTAAGGTATCATTCAAATATGATGATATGAATACTGCTGCTGTCGGTGCAAGACAGTTATGGATTGTAATAAAAGAGGGCGAAAGTGTATTAGTTGATACATACTTAGATTATTCAGCAGGATCAGAGAATACTTACACTTCTGCAGAATTTACATTGTCAGGAGCTAATCAAAAAGTTTCAGTTCAGATTGATGCTAGAATGTTGCCTGTAGAAACAACTGTTGCAATATCTGACCTTATTATATACGGATGTGTGACAAAATCAATTGCTCAGGAAATAGATGAGAATTATGTTTGTCGTGGTACTTCTGTTAATTTAAGAGCTGATGGTTTTGGAACAGGAACAGGGTTTACATGGTATTCAGGATCAACTATTACCGGACCTTGGACTATATTGCCGGCATCAAACACATCAACTATAACTGTAACTCCGGAAATAGTTGGTAATAACTATTATCGCGTTGTTAATGGTTCAGACGAGGCTACTACAAGCGTTTTAGCAAAAGTTTGTTGTGATGTATCAGGTGAATCTCAACAAAAAATTGTATGGACAGAAATTTTCGGAACAAGCTTAGGTCCAAACGAACGTTATACCAATAGAGCAGTTGACTCAATAGCTGTGTATACATTTGCAACTAAAGAGAATACATGCGGAGGAGCTGAAGGATTAGGTAAGGTATGTGACGGCTACTATGTTGTTGTGTCAAATTCTACAGCTGCTTATGCACACATGTGTGGATGGCCATCAGACAAATTAGATCATACAACATCCGATGGAACCGGTGGTTATCTTATCGTAAATGCCGGAACTGAAAATAAGTTGTTGTACGAAAAAGAAATATATCCTGAAGGTGGTTTTTGCTCAGGAATATGGTATAATTTTTCATTGTATGCAACTAATATAGCACCATCAGGTTCTTCACCTGCACGTTTTACTTTAGAAATTATAGAAAAAAGAGCAGGTGGTGTCGAGATAGAATTAAGTAATTTCGATACCGGTAATATTGAAGGATTCTCGATGTCACAATGGTTTAACTATGGAACATCATTTACTCCAAGCGATCTTGCTGAACAAATTGTTGTACGTATTTGGAATACAGGTGGTAGTACTAATGGTAACGACTTGGTATTAGATGATTTGTCTGTTTCAATTTGTCAACCTAAGGCAGGTATTTTCATTGGTGATATTGCCGACAAGAAAAAAGAAGAAACAGAAATTAGTTGTGGAACAACAGTTAGTTTGTCTGCAGTGCTTAATGGTTATCAAGCTGATTTCTTTTCAAGTACACCTTATTATTTGTGGACAATGAATACAGGAGCAGGATGGACTGAAATATCCGGTGCTTCCGGAATAGGTGTAGATGGATATTCGCATATGACACAAGATGGAGTAACTACACAAGTTAAAACTATATTAGCCGGAGATCGTGAAACCGCTTTGAAAGTTTTAAATGGTGAAGAGGTAGGTTCATGTTCTTCAAATGCAGTTACAGATGTAGCTACTGTTTCTTGTAAGAATAATTGCCCTAATCCTGCTACTATTATATGGAAGTCAGATTCAGGCAAACAAAATCAAACGGTATGTTCAGGCGAATCTATGATTTCTAGCAGATATGAATTAGGAGGTTCTGCTACAGATTATACCATAGAAGGTTTGCCATCTTATATGACTCATAGTAAAACCGGATCGATAATTGAAATTAGTGGTATTCCAACAGAAAATATTAATTACACAATTACTACAACCGGTCAAGATGCAGGATGTACACCGGCTACAATTTCAGGTATTATTACTTATGCAGAAAAACCCACAGCTTCAATCAATGGAGATTCTAATGAGTTGACTTGCTCAAAAACGAGCATAGAACTTAATTCCGAAACTAATGCTACAAATCCTACCTATTTATGGAGTAACGGAGCTATAACATCTTCTATAGACGTGAGTGCTGCAGATGATTACACCGTAACTATTACAGATTTATCTAGCGGATGCTCCACAGAAAGTACAATATATACAATAACAGAAAATAAGAAAACACCTAGTGCATCGATCACGGCACCTCAGACAGAGCTTACTTGTTCGTTGGATGAAATAACATTAACTGTAAATACAGATGCTGCTGATCCTACTTATTTATGGAGTACAGGAGCTATAACATCTTCTATAGACGTGAGTGCTGCAGATGATTACACTGTAACTATTACAGATCAATCTAACGGATGCTCTGCAGAAAGTTCAACAGTTACCATTACAGAAAGTGGAGACAAGCCTCAAGCTAGTATAAATGCTGCTGCTACTAAATTGACTTGCGCAGTATTAAGTATTCAATTAGAGGCTCAAACTGATGCACAAAATGTAAGTTATCTATGGAGTAACGGCAGTATAGATCAAAGTATTAATGTTACTGATGCAGGTAGCTATTATGTAACTATAACAAATACAGACAACGGCTGTTCTTCAACAAGTAGTTCGATTGAAATTACTGAG
>MWBK01000037.1 GCA_002069025.1 Bacteroidetes bacterium ADurb.Bin302
AATGGCAAATGGCAAAATAAAGATAACGAACAATGATGAAATTTCAGTGAACAATCTATCCAAGTTTAATGTAATAACAAAGAATATTATAGAACTCGAAAAGGTCAATCCAGATGCAAAAATGCCAGTATGTGCAGATGAAGGCAGTTCTGGTTATGACATATGTTCGGTTGAGGAAACTACATTAGAACCTGGTGAATTCAAAATTGTTAAAACTGGGTTAAAATGGAGTCCTAAATGTAATAGCCTTGAAATGCAAATTCGCCCTCGTTCTGGACTTGCCGCAAAACATGGGGTAACGGTACTAAATGCCCCTGGTACTATTGATGCTAGTTATAGAGGAGAGATTGGTGTAATCCTTATCAATCATTCTAAGGTGGCGTATAAAATTGAAAAGGGTGATAGAATTGCACAAGCAGTTATAATGAGAGTTGAAAAAGATTTTGATTTTGAATTTGTAAATTCAGTTTCCAATACAAGTCGTGGTGAAGGTGGATTTGGCTCTACTGGTAAGTAATATGGAAGACATACCACTCCTGACACCTGCGTCATGTACAAAATGTGGCAAAACCGACATTGTACATATATTTAAATTAAAGTGTGGTAAATATATTCAACTTTGTGATGCGTGTATGATTAAATTCACTAGCTTTACTTTGTCAAAAATTAACAAGACAAGTGTTATTAAATTTTTAACAGATGCTTGACAAAGTATCACATCTATGGTATTGTTTATAACACTGGATGGAAAAATTTTTATAAACAACGAGGTTGACAACAAGTAGCTGATATGTCAATATTCGTTATAGGAGATTAACAAATGTGAAACCGTTAATTAGTTTGGAATCTTTAATGTTACATTAACTGGAGTTGACCTCGCTCGCTATTTAGAGGTGTGGAATTTAAAAATTCCGAGAATGTATTTAAAATCCCGATAACCAAGGGTAATTGAAAAAGAGCAAGAGATATGTTCTTAAAGAACATATCTCTTGCGTCGAAAGATTCTTCCATACCAGACGTATATTCTGGTATGAACCTCAGTTAATAACTGGTATCAGTTGTTAATGGAAATGAATCGGTTAAACACATGGACAAATTAAGTGAAAATTTGAAATTGCGAAACGTGCCTGATAACATCGATGAACTTGATGAAAGTGAAGCAAAGGCGGCTCTAAAAGACGTTAATTATAACATTAAGGTTCTCATGGCAGAAATAAAAAAACTCCAAAAAGCGCCCAATTAAACGGTAGTCGGTATCTCATAAATTACAACACCCGTCATATCTCCACAGCACCCAGTTCCCCCCACAGTGCATGTAGTTTAACGTAAAACGCAATGTATAAATACATTGAATGTTGGTTCGTATCCAACCATGCACATTGTTTAAGCGATTTTTACAAAAGGACTCCCCCATGGCTAAAACTAAAAAAGAAGAAATGGTTACCGTTAATTATTGTATAACGACGGATGTATATTATAACGGTAAGTTTAAGGTCTCAAAATCATTTTATGAAAAGTCATTAGAAATGTCAGATTCTGAACTTTTAGAAGCATTGCAAACTCAATATCCAGAAGTTTTTAGTTCCCCACAAGGAGAAGGTGACATAAGTAATATGACCATTGTTGAATTTATAGAAGAATAAACATATATAAACATAGAGGAAACATAATTTATGGATAAATTAAGTAGTATGCTAAATGAACATATAAACACATTCAATTCAGCAAATACCCCAGAAATATTGAGTAAAATCAAATACTTTGCAGATACAATTATAAATTGTATAAAACATGGCAATAAGGTATTGATTGCTGGTAATGGCGGTTCCGCCGCCGATGCCCAACACTTTGCCGCCGAACTTGTTGTAAGACTTAAATACAACAGAAATGCAATTCCTGCTATTGCATTAACCACAGACACCAGTATAATTACGGCAATAGGTAATGATTTTGGCTATGATAAGATATTCTCACGCCAGATAGAAGCATTGGGCAAGCCGGGTGATATATTCATAGGAATAAGTACGTCTGGATACAGTGGTAACATTATTTCATCAACTACGGTAGCCAAAGACATGGGAATTTGTACATTAGTATTAACAGGTAAAACTGGCGGTGAATTGTGTTCAATTATAGATACATCCAATGTAATAATCGCTCCATCTAATAATACTGCAAGAATACAAGAATTTCATGAATTTGTTTTACATGCAATTGCTGAAATTGTGGAAGACTACTTTTGTGAACTACCCACGACCCTAAAGGGTCGGGGCTTCTAAGCCCAAGTTCACCAGACTCAGGTGCGAGAAATCGTAGCTACGATATTTAGGTCATGACACCTTTGGTTGACGCACTAGACCATTGCACTGTCGCTTGCAATTAAGTAGAGCTGAGGGTAAGGCTCGGTGTTGCAAGCCTAACAAGCCTATATATCATTGTCGAAGTGAGGACGGAAAAACAGCGTGGTAGTAGCGTTGTAGAGTACGCATAACGCCGCAAGGCGAATTATCCAAAGGAGGATTTATGATAGTATACGTAATTTCCAAAGACGGTAAACCATTAATGCCGACCACTCCGCGCAAAGCAAGGTTATTACTCAAGTCGGGTCGTGCGAAATGTATTCGACGCACACCATTCACAATTAAACTATTATACGAAACCACAACTTACACACAACCCATTGCTCTTGGCGTAGACACAGGCAGTTCTAAAATCGGCAGCGCGGCAATCAAAGAGAACGGAGATGTTGTATATATCTCCGAGGTGGAGATTAGGAATGACATAGCAGACCGGATGAAACAACGCTCCATGTATCGCAGAAATCGTCGCAACCGCAAAACTAGATATCGTCCTGCAAGATGGCTCAACAGGAAGAACAGTATTAAAACAGGACGCTTCTCCCCAACGATGACTAGCAAGCTGCATAGTCACGAAAAGGAAATAGCGTTTGTAAAATCGTTGTTGCCAATCGCAATCATTATCTTAGAAACTGCGACGTTTGATTCCCACGCACTAAAGAATCCAGATGTGTTACAAAACAGATGGTTGTATCAAAGAGGCGCAAACTATGGGTTTGCAAATACTAAGGCGTATGTTTTAGATAGAGATAAGTACAATTGTCAAAACTGTAAGGGCAAATCAAAAGACAGCAGGCTGGAAGTGCATCATATAATATTCCGCAGTAATGGTGGGTCGGATGAGGAATCTAATCTTATTACGCTCTGCAAAAACTGCCACGATAAGGTTCATGCAGGTGAGATTAAACTAAAGGGTGGAAAAATCAAAGGACATCTAAAACATGCTACACAAATGAATTCAATCCGCAAACAACTATTATCCCGAAAACAAGACACACACGAGACGTTTGGTTTTATCACCAAAGAGCACAGGCAGCTCATGGGGCTGCCAAAAGAACATTATTGTGACGCTATTGCAATTGCAAATCTTACCAACTTAGAAAAGAGTGGTTTACTATCGGTGAGTGTTCG
>MWBK01000038.1 GCA_002069025.1 Bacteroidetes bacterium ADurb.Bin302
ATTATTGAATTATTTGGAGATCCATTTGTAGGAACAGAAGGATCAGTCGTATCCAGGGTAAATAGATCAAATGCTCCGTGAGCGTAGTTTCCTACAATATCATGTGCCCTTACCCAATATGAAAGTTGTAGATATTCTTCAGAAATGGGATTATGTGTATTTATATATTTCCCATCCGTTGGTATTTGGAATATATATTCATAAGTATTTCCAGAAATAGGAGTCTCTTCAAAAATTCTAGGAGCAATGTATTCTCCTGTTGATTTGTCTTGTATTCTAAATTCAACAGATCTAATGCCAGAAGAGGAATCTTCTGCTTCTGCTTGAACTTTTACCCTATCTCCAGGTTTAACAGTATTTGATAATTTATATGGTTGACCGTTTCTAGAAACATACATTCTTGGTTCTGAAATTGTTGGTTGAGTTTTATCGTAAGTAAAGGTGTTAGATGTTCCATGGTTATAGTTTCCTGCATTATCATATGCTCTTACCCAAAAATTCAAGCCATTAATATCTTCTGTAATTAGTTCATGTGTATCTATATATTTCCCATCTGCTGGTATTGTGAATTCAAATCTATATGTATCACTTCCTGTAGAAATAGGAGCATATATCTTTTCGTAGTTCGCTACATAACCTCCAGAAGGATTCTTAATTGAAAATTGAACATAATCAATGCCTGATAGATTATCAGTAGCATCTGTTTCAACCCTTACTATATCTCCCTTTGTTACATAGGTTCTTTCTTCAAAAGTTATACCTCCATCATGAGATACAAACATTCTTGGAGAAGTTGTATTAGGAATTGTTTTATCAGCTTCTATCCATGAGCTATAGTCAACCATTCCTCTTACGCTATTACCGTTTCCAGTAAGATTTGTTAACGGATTACTCCCATCAGACCATTCATCATATGGTCCTGAATTATCATTATCTCCCCACCAGTTTGATTTAGCATTTAATAAGGTATTAGCAAAATTATACAATCCGTAATTTGTATTATTAAAAATTTGATTATTGTTAATTGTTACTGTGGAAGCATTAACACGAGATTCAATCTTTATTCCACTGGCTGAAGTATTATCATGTATTTTGTTATTGGTGATTGTGACATTTGATATACCAAATGCAAGATATAACGCTCCATTTGTGCTTGAACTTCCTGAAATTTCGTTTCCGTCTACTACAACATTACTCATATAAACGGAAATACCGTCTTGTGCAGTATCAGAAACTACATTATTTTTAATTTCTCCACCAACTCCCTCAGCGTTACATCCCTTTTTATGACCTAATTTGATTCCATCATTTTGAGTTGTTCCTCTAACAATATTTCCTGTAATACTAGTATTTGTTGAGTCATATACATAGATTGCTGCGTTTTCACTTGATTGATTAACTAACTCATTATTCCTTATAGCTGAATTTGTTCCTCCAGATAATCCAATTCCATCCCCAGGAGATGCTATATCATAAATATAGTTATTACTTACTAAACAATTAGTACATACCCTTACTTTTACAGCATCATCTGTCTTTTGATTGTGAACTATATTGTATCGAAACACATAATTAGAATGGGAGCCTATTTGCTCAATCATATATCCGCCTCCATTTACAAATTCAAAGCCGTTTATTTCTACATCATCAGCATCAATTTGTAATATTTGAGAACCATTTCCATTAACAATTGTTTCTACTCCATTTCTTCCTCCAACACTTGGTCTTGGATCTACATTTGCTTGTACGCCATATAATCTTAAACTTTTATTTATAACAACACGTTCGTAATATGTACCTGCTTTTACATTTACAATATCTCCACTAGTTGCGACATTAACAGCTTCCTGTATAGAATCATTAGTATACCAAGTCCATGCTGAACTGTGATCATCATTAGCATAGTCTTCACCCCACCATGGAGAGTAATCAATACTCCCAGTACCACTATTCTTTATGCTATCAGAAGGATTTAAATCCCCCCACCAGTTTTTTGTAGCATCTAGTTTCTGTCCAGACAAATTAATAACCTCGCCATCCAAAGATAGGTTATTTGCTTTTAATTCCCCAGTAGCTCCAGATCTTACAATAATTGCACTATGGTAAATACCAGGGTTTGCAGTAAAATTACCCCTATTTACTAAATATGTTCCTCCACTTAAAATCATATCTTTGCCACTATTAGTACCATCACTTGCAAAACGAACAGCATAAGTATCATTAGATACTCCTTGAGCAATAACAGATATATTTGTATTTGTTACACTTAGATTGTTTCCACCTTGGAAGTTAATACCACTTTTACAATTTGAAATAGTTGAATTAGATATATTTAATTCATTATAATACCCCTGAATCGCAATGTAATAACCATTACTGAAAGTACTGCCTTCTACTG
Organism: Bacteroidetes bacterium ADurb.Bin302; assembly: GCA_002069025.1. The sequence goes on from MWBK01000038.1 coordinate 2,399, forward strand.
TTACTTTTGATTGTGAATCATCACTCTGAATCCCTCTTTTACCATTAAGAAACTGACTGGACCCATCAAAGCTACAGTTTTTTACATGCAATTGTAATTCCCCATCAACATTGTTTATATGTATACTGTCAACGGAAGTTACACTAGGAACTTTAAAATTCATATTTTCAATACTTACTGCACCAGAAGTGCTTATGATAACTCCACCAACAATAGTAGGTTTGTTTCCTTCTCCCACACCCATCAAGCTTAGAGACTTGTTTATAGTTATATTCTCATGATATTCTCCAGCTAGTACATTTATAGTATCCCCACTAGTTGCTGCAGTAACTGCTTCCTGAATGGTGTCATAACAAATGGATCCTGTCATTATTGTACAGTTTGATGCACCCTCCGTATAATTATCTGGAAGAGGATTTACAACAACAAACACCGTAAAATGATCTAACCCCTCTATTGTTACTACATTACTCTTAATCTCTATATTACTATTATCTATACTCTCATATGTATTATTATCTTCTGTATATTTAACCTCTATATCCTCA
>MWBK01000039.1 GCA_002069025.1 Bacteroidetes bacterium ADurb.Bin302
ATCTCCCCCAATTGTAGGATGAGAAGTGTGTCTTTCATTCCCATCGAAATCAACATTGAATGGAGCAGGAAGCAAGGCAGCATATTTCAGCCCTTCGTTTGCATTGTAATTGGTTTGATTTAAATGCAAATCAGGTGTAGCACCGGTTGCGTTAATAAAAATTGGTGTTACATTAACAATGGATTGTAAGTCGCCACCTGTAGAATCTTGTAAAGCAGCGAGTGTAGAAACGTCGATTTTTTTTGCAAATCTGCCAAGTACTCCACCGGTACCATTAGCAATGTAAGCGTTGTTATTCGAAGTAAAGTTGGTTAATTTTATAGAGCTTCCGCCGGTTCCGATAGCGTAATGACCAATACCTCCGGCATTTACGGCACGAATAACTTTGCTTGCCGGAGCACCGCTTCCACCAGTATTAGATCGCGCATTTACAATCAGATTGTTTTTAACTTCACGTGTTACGCTTGTACCGGTAGCAAAGCACATTCCCATCGAAGAAATTGAGTCGCTTAATGCAACATTCGATCCTCCAATATAAATGGTATTACCGTAATAATTTGCTTTAGCCGAAGAGGATGACGACATAACGGAATCTCTGATGCCGATATAACCTGTAGCCAGTAAATCTGCATTACCACTACGGTCGTATCCGAGGCGTATCATGTTGTTGTAAACATTGAATGTTGGAGTAAGCGCACCTGTGGCATGTGTTAAAATACCAACACAACCGGTACCATTTGCACCTAACTTGCGGGTAACATTGGAAGATAAATTGTAAATTTGATTGCTGAAAATATTTAAAGTTGGCGTTCCTGCTGTAGTAACTAAAGTAATTCCTGAGATATTCTTAGACTCAGAACCAACACCTGTAATATTTGCTATGGTATTACCACTTATTACTGACCCTGCTCCCTGAGCTCCCAAAGTTATACCACTACTCCAGTTCAGAGGAGTATCATTAACTCTTCCTGCACTAAATACCAAATCACGGATTTCATTATTGGTAATTGTAACCGGACAGAGTACTGCGGTGTTAATCCAAATACCGTTAACGTAAGTCTGATTAGTTCCATTTACAGACTTGTACATATTATTTATTTTATTATCTGTGATAGTTATTGTTGTAGATGCCGGTAAAGCAGTGTTTGCATATATGCCATAATTGTTTCTACCACGATAATTTTGAATTGACATTGAAGTAGGAGCTACACCCACAGCATTATTTCCTATCTGATTTTTACTTATTAATATAGATGAAGCTGCTGTACCAAGTATGTTTATCCCTGTAAAGAAAACTGTTCTTTCAGTACTATAATTATTGAAATAATCTACTGTTACACCAGCAATTACATTGTTGGCTATTTTAATGTTTGCATCCGCTAATGAAATACATGCTATTCCTGTAAAAGTTGCATTATTGTTTGTTCCAACAAATCGTATAGATGCATTTGAACCGACTTTAGTTTCTGAAACATCGCCTATGATATTTCCTGATGGTGTTGTACCGTCTTCTTTTATTCCAACAAGAACACTACCACCATTAATAGTAATCATAGATGATTGATATACCTGAGCAATAGGCGAATGTGCAAGCAGTGTGATATTTCTAATAATGTTTCCATAAATCGCTGTAGTACCTGAATTCGAAACATATGTATAAATGGCATTAAATGCAGTATTGTTTGTAATACTGTCGGTGTAATAATCGCCGCCACACAATGGTTCAGAACCGCCTATATAGTTATCGTTAATCCTGTAACCGGTGCCACTTGTATTTTGAACAGCAATAGCACATGACCTTGCGTTATTATTATTCGCAAATAATCTCCGGTGATAGGTTTGATAAAAACTGTTTCCGGAAATAATAATGTTCGATGTATTATCTAAAACTAAAATACCTACTCCTGAGCCGGGCGTTGTAGTACACTTATTCAAATCACGAGCATAAAAGTCATAAATGTTGCAATTTGAGATCATGATATTTGAACTTTGTGCGTCAGCTGCTCCTTTCGCAAAAATTGAAACTGTTGGCGTTCCTTTAATTCTTTCAAGTGGTCCAACATTACACCGGTCAACCAATAAATTAGTAACACCTGAACTTATTGTAATAATCCCAATGGAAGGTGCTACTGTGGGCTGTGGCACAAATGCACCAGCGCTAGTTAAAGTTGCTCCTTTAAAATTTACATAATTAACTGAGTTATTTTTAGCATTAATAATAAAAAGAGCTGTTGGTTTGTCGGTAGTTGTTGTGTCAGCAACTAATGTCAGTACCGAAGTCCCAACACCATCTACACGACCGTCAATATTTACATATTCACATCCATCCATTTTCCAGACATAACCATTATTACCGGTTACAGTCAGTGTGCCTTGTGGCCGAATGGTTACAGTATTTGTAGCACTTGCACCATCTATTGCAGTTATGTCATCCGAAGTTTGCGCATAATCCGTTGTAAGTTCAATAATCAATGGTTCAGTGATGGTACCCACGCCGGCAATAGCGGCTGAAATGGAAGGATAAGTACCC
>MWBK01000040.1 GCA_002069025.1 Bacteroidetes bacterium ADurb.Bin302
GATATTTGATTTGTCGCAATATCCTTATGTATTTTTGCGATTCAGTCATATTTGTAAAGTGTCGATTGCCGACAAATGCCAAATATCAATCAAAGAAAACTATACTGGTTCACAGTGGCATGCCATTCCTGCTTCTTGTTATTTAGGTTCTGCTAATAATTATTCCAAAGAAAGAAAGTTTAGTGATGACAGTTACAATGATTGGCGTTCAGATTCTCTATGGTTACAACCTACCAATGGATGGTGGAAAACCGAAAATTTCGATATAACAAGTGAAGCTAATTATGCACCTGTTCAATTTAAGTTTACGATAACCAAAGGTTCAACAGTAGGTACCGAATTTGCAGCAGGATGGTTTATCGATAATTTTGAGCTATTTGCATCCATGAACCAAATCAGACCTCCTGTTGTTGAGTTCATTGCTCCTTTAATTCCTGATACGGTTAATCATACAGGCCCTTTCACTGTAAATGCCAAAGTGGCAACCCGTACAAATTTACCTATTATTCAACCCAAATTAGAACTTATTTATACCTATGCTGGAATTGTAAGTTATGATACAGTGTTAATGAGTAATCAAAGCGGTGATTCTATTTGGAGTGCCCAAATACCACAAAAGCTTTTTGGTACTAAAATAAAATATACAATAAATGCTATTGATTCAGGTGGTAATAAAAGTTTTGCTACCGGTGAATTTTATTTAAAACGTTTAGGTATAGGTGACAGCAATTCAATGGCAATTAACACTATTGATTATCCTGGTCAACTGGTAGTGGGAGGACAACTTGCACCTGTTGTAGTTACATTTAGTAATAAAGGGCTTAAAAATTTGGATTCTTGTGTGCTGAATTGGAGTGTGAATGGTGTTTTACAAACGCCATATAAATGGAGAGGATACTTAATCGATGATCATAGCACACAGGATACTATTGGATATTACAATCCAAGACAGAATGCCTACGACACAATTTACGTTTGGGTAGGAATGCCTAATGGGATTGTAGATACTATTACTAATGATGATACTGCTCATGTTTATACTTATGGTTGTGCTACAATCTTAAGTGGAGAATATATTGTTGGAAGCGATACCAGTGCTGATTTTATGAATATAAGTACTGTAATCAGTGCATTGCGTGGATGCGGATCTTCGGGCAATGTGATTTTGAAATTACAAACCGATACTTTAGTAGAAAATGTAAATCTGCTAAATTTGAGAAATTTTTTAGGTGTAAATGATACTTTAATTATAACTTCTTTAAGCGGGAAAGCTAATGATGCTGTTATAAAACCTCTTGACAGTTGTGGATTTACTATCGGGAAATCAAATAATATCATCATAAAAAATATTACGATCGACGTGTCTTCTGCCACATCAAAAATATCGCATGGTATTTATTTTGTGGATACTTGTACGAATATTTGGATAGACAGTTGTGTCATTATAGCCAAAAATGTTACGGATACAGGATATGATTGTATACATCAACTAACCAAAATTGGTCGCTTGACAGACATATATATAATGAACAATACTTTAATAGATGGGTTTCACGGTGTTTATTTATATGGTCCCTCCAGCTCCACAAGGAATATTAATGTGAATATATGCAATAATAATGTCAAATCCTTTTTAGTAGGTATTAGCTTAAGACAGACTAATTTTACTAATATCAACAATAACTATGTTACCCGAAACAGCAATACCGCTCGTTGGTGTCATGGGATTATGTTTATTGGGCCTTGTTATGGTAAGGAGTTATGTAATAACAGAATAAACATGTCAGGTGTTGGAGGACCTCCTTATGCATCGTGGTCTGCAGCAGGACTTTCATTTTATCAAAGTAATGTTCAGGGTGCTTCGGCAACTAATCGTTTGTTAGTCGCTAACAATGAAATAATCATTACTGCCTCTACCGGCTCCAACGGTCAAGCTGCAAAAGGTATTTATTGTTCCTCTGCACCTACTCATACCGATTTTTTGCATAATTCGGTATTAATGTTGGGGAATACTTCCGGAACCGCTACAGCTTCTCCCTTGTGTCTGGATATTGTTAATAGTACAAACCTTGCAAATAAGGCTACAATTTACAATAACAACTTTATTAATTTGTCGGGTATAGCAACGGCTACAAAAAATTATGCCATACAATTACCTGCAAACAATGTTGGTTTTGTAAGGGATTATAATAACTATTATTCTGTCGGTCCTAATTGTGTTGGTACTCGTTCTGCCGGTTATGCAAGTATTCAGGCTTGGTTTTCTGCATTTTATTTGGATTCCAATTCGGTGAGTGTACTACCTGATTCCATTACGGCAACTTCCACTGATTTACTTATCGAAGGATCTCAAATTATTTGTCCTGCATTATCGCAAGTGCCATATGATATTAATCTTAACCAACGCATTGTTACGACAAATATGGGATGCTATCATACCAACGTGCCTGATAGTTTTGATGCAGGCATTGCGGAACTTAGCTTTTCTCGCTCTTTTGCTGACAGTATTTATCCTACAGTTTTGGTATCCATTCTTAATATGGGAGCACAAGTGTTGGATTCAGTTGAGGTGCATTGGAGTGTCAATGGTGTTATGCAGCCTGTTTATAAATGGTACGGTTCATTAGGACGTGGACAACAATCAACAAAAGTAAATATCGGTAATTTTATGGTACGAAAAGGTGTCAATAAAGTTGTCGTTTACACTTATTCTCCAAACGGTCAACCTATTGATGGAAATCACAAGAACGACACAATTTCTTATCAAGAATTTGCTTGTATAGCGCCCCTTGTAGGAACTTACACAGTCGGAGGTTCGCAAGCTGATTTTGCTGATGAAAAAGAAATGATGCAGGCTGTAAGCGATTGTGGAGTAAGTGGTACCGTTGTTTTTGAATTCCTTAGTGGAACTTATGGTGATTTAAGTTTTTCAAATTATCCACTTGCTTCATCCAGCATGGATTCCATTACCATTACTTCCGCTGCCGGACATCCCGATAGTGTTGTTTTTAAGTCGTCGGACATGGCTGCTTTATCCATAGGCAATATTGCTCATTTTATTTTCACGAAAGTTACTTTCGATGCTACAACAACAGGAAATCATGCTGTTAAGTTTATGAATCCTATGAACAATATTAAATTTTATGATTGTAATATATATGCAAATCCTACTGCTGTTACTTCCGATTACGCAGGTGTTTATTATAACGGTTTGTCAGGTCAAATTAATGATATCTCATTTATTAAAAATAGAATAAGTGGAGGATATTATAATGTATACCTTAATACCCCGAGTGCTAATAGAATGATTCTCGACAGCAATGAGTTGACAAATGCTGCCGCTTATGGTTTCTACGGCTATAATAACGCGAATTTTAAGCGTTTCTCCAATAATAGGATAGTTTCTCGTTCGAATACGACTATCAATTATACCGGCTTCTATATGTACAGATCGAAAATTGATACAATGGTTTGTAATAAAGTTCATGTTACAACTACGGCTAACGCATATGGCTTCAATATGTATATGCAAATCAATATAAATATTTCCCCCGCTTTTATTGCTAACAATGAAATCATTTTAAACGGAA
>MWBK01000041.1 GCA_002069025.1 Bacteroidetes bacterium ADurb.Bin302
ACGAAGAAATTGTATTGATGCGTATGGATGAAATACTGAGTAAAGAATTCGCTAAGAAATTCAATTTTATTGTAGTGGATACTCAGGGGGTTGAATTGAATGTCCTTAAAAGTTTTGGTCAGTTACTTGATGGTTTTGATTATATCTATACAGAAGTTAATACTGCTGAATCTTACAAAGGATGTGCTTTAATGACAGAGATTGATGAGTTTTTAAGAGTTCATGGCTTTAAGAAGATTCGATACTTTGTTGATAAAAAATGGCATTGGGGAGATGCATTTTATGTTAAAGGTTGATTTCAATATTGCAATGCAGAGGTCGTATGGCTTCAGTCAAGATGAATTTAATAGTTCAGTTGATTGGAGATTAATTCGAGTTCTATACGAATTGTTTAGTTTGAATGGTGTTCAATCTATTCCTAAAAAGATACATCAAATATGGTTAGGTGGTAAATTGCCGGAAGAATACAGAGGATGGACAAAAACTTGGGAGGCATTCCATCCTTCTTGGGAATATAAGTTGTGGACGGATGCAGATGTAAACAAAATCAATATTACAAGTATTGATTATTTCAATAAATGTACAAATCCTGCAATGAAGTCGGATATACTGCGATATGAAATACTTCGACAGATTGGTGGGTTGTATATTGATACTGATTTTGAGTGTCTTAAACCCTTTGATGATTTGTTAAGTTTACATTTTTTCACTGGTATAGGATATGACAGAGTTTTACAATTATATAATGGTTTGATTGCTTCTGTACCAGATCATCCAATAATAAATGATTGTGTGAATATAAGGGGAGAATATCAAGGAGGGCGGGGAGTTGTTGCACTTAATACAACTGGAGCCAACTTCTTTACAAGATGTTTTATAAACAATATTAGTGAAGGGGTAGTGGCACTTCCAGTTGAATACTTTTATCCATTTCCAAATAATGTAAGAAATGAAGAAAACCCATATAAATATGTTACTGAAAATAGTTATGCCATACATCATTGGGCAGTATCATGGACTCGTAGAAACTTAAAAAAACAAAGAAATGTCAGCAAATAAAGGATTATTCGCAAAGTACAGTAACCGTGTGTTTATTGAAACCGGATCAATGGGAGGGGATGGAATACAACAAGCCCTTGATGAAGGATTTGAATTGGCATATTCAATCGAACTTGATCCGCATTGGTTTAACCATTGTAAAAATAGATTTAAAGATAAGCCGGTTCACATGATACTTGGAGATTCGGGAAAGCTTCTTGGTAGTTTACTTTCCATTATAGATGAACCAGTCACATTTTGGTTGGATGCTCATAATGGATCATTGGACAGTCGGTTACGTGAAGAGCTTACAGATATTAAAAATCACAAGGTAAAAACGCATACAATACTTATTGATGATTTACGTGATTGGAAAGTAAAACGCAATGGTTTCGATACTGATATGTTAAAACAATGGGTTTTGGAAATCAATCCTGATTATAAGATTGTGCTTGAAAATGGTTATAAAAAAGAGGATATTTTAGCAGCAAGAATATGAAAGTTCAATTTCACTACGGGTTTAAAATTGATATAGATATTGATACTGATAAGTTAGCGCATGTCTATATTGATCAAATTCCTACGGAATCTCTTTCCGAAGGAGAGACTCGTATTGTGGTTATTGAAGAACCTAAGAAGGGGGATTTATATCATTGGGCATTAGATAAGCGAAATATGACCATGTATTCTCATTTACTCACGTTTCATGAGGAAATATTGAAGGACAATCCAAAAGCACAGTTATTTCATTTTCCTAATACTTGGGTTCGGGATTATAAATCACCTTGTAAAACATTTTCAGTATCAACAGTTGTTGGAGGAAAGAACGTCGCTGATCTTGAAGGTCATAATTTACGACATCAACTTTGGCATCACCGGCATTTAATATTTTTGGATAAACAATTTTATTTGAGTGGTGATGCAAAAGGACCTCATAAATTTGTACGTTGGAAAAGTGTAAATTACAATGGTGAATTGGTACTTGGGGCATCAAAGAATCCACTGTTTGATAGTATGTTTCATATTGTAATAGAAAATACATCTATTCCGAATTACTTTTCAGAAAAGTTATTGGATTGTTTCCGTTCGTGGACAGTTCCTATTTACTATGGATGTACTAATATTGAAAAATATTTTAACCCTGAAGGTATATTTTGTGTAAAAAATGTGCGTGAGATTATACGGGTTTGTAATCATATCAATAGTAGCACATACGATGAATTACATGATGCTATTGAAGATAATTACAATCGGGCATTGCTTTGGGATCATCCTTTTGAAAGATTAAAAGAAAAGATTAAATCTATAATACAATGATTGATTGGATACAAGGTGAGAAGTTTCAGGATGTGGCGGATTGGAGATACGCTCCATCAATACGATATAAGGATGATTATAATCATCTTGTAAATGATTTGGATTTTAGAAAATTGAATGAAGGTGATGTTATTTATACTCATACATTTTATGCAAAGCAGTTATTTGATATATTAGATGTGATAGGAAAACCGGTGTATATAATAACACACAATGCAGATGAGCCTGCGAATTTCGTGCCCCCGGATTGTGTGCAGCATTGGTGGAGTCAGAATGTAGGATTATCTCATCCAAAGATTGAATCCCTGCCAATAGGTTTGGAAAACAATCGTTGGTGGGCTGGACTCAGAAAACGTGCCAAAATGGAGGAGATGTTGAAGAAACCACTTCCACATGAGAAGTTAATTTATATGAATCACAATATAAAGACCAATCGTGCTCAGAGGCAACGTCCATATGAATTGTTTGGTGAGGCTCCTTGGATGACAGTGCATCATGGAAAGAATGGATTACGTTTTGATGCGTATCTTGCCAATGTGGCAAACCACAAGTTTATGATTTGTCCTGAAGGCAGTGGAATTGATTGCCACCGGTTTTGGGAATGCCTGTACTTGGGAACCATACCGGTTGTAAAACGATGTGTCAATGTTATGTTTTATGCACATCTGCCTATCTTAATTGTAGATGATTGGGAAGAGGTTACTGTTGAACGGTTGAATGATTTCTATAATGAGAAAATATTCACTTGGGATTTGGTTAAAGAAGAATTAATGTTTGCATACTGGAGGAATAAAATACTTAAACATTGTGGCAGAAATTAAAACCATAGTACTTGTATTACGTTCCGGTGGAGACTTCTCCTTCCGAGATGTCGAACTTATTACCCGACATATAAATGGTAAGTGGAAGGCACTGACTCGTCCACGAATACTTTGTTTATGGGATGGGGCAAGTACCGAATACAACTTAGGCAACATTGAGATTATTCCTCTGCCTAAGGATCATATCGGCACCTGGAGTCGCATTCATTTGTATAGCCCTGCAATGGAAAAGTATCGCCCTTATTTATATATTGATCTTGATACTGCCGTCATAGGATCCTTGGAAAACATATTTGCATTGGTTAAGGATGAAACACAATTCATTACCCTTGAGGACTTCTGGCAGAAAGGTAAACTTGCAACCGGACTTGTGTGGTTCCCAAAAGACAGTAGTAAGGTTAGCAAAGTGTGGAATTCCTTTACTGGTGCAAAGGGTAAACGAATGGATGCATTCTTACGTCAGTATGTAGAGGCTGATGCTTATTGGCAGAACCTTACTGGTACAATAAGGGATTTCAAACCACGTACACGTATTGTAATGAGTAACCTGCCGGACAATACTGATATAGTGTGTTTTCATGGCAAGCCTCGTATATACAATGCTCAGGATATTCCTTGGATAAAGTCTTATGTGAATCAGCGATTTGCTCCTCCACAATTACCGGTTACAGTTATAATTCCATACAAAGTTGACAGGGGTTGGTTG
>MWBK01000042.1 GCA_002069025.1 Bacteroidetes bacterium ADurb.Bin302
AGTAGTGCTCGTCACACCCCTTCTCCCCTAACCCCTCACCCTACACATTACACACTACACATTACACATTCCACACTACACATTACACGATTCCACAATACGCGCCCCTCACATTACACACGATACTGCATACAGTGGCACATTAGTTATTATTTCTTCAACACAATAGGCTGACATGGAAATGCGATAAGCCAAAAAGGACGAGTTTTCACGTATATATTGATGCAAACTTTTTGCATTTAGGTTTATTTCTGATTTCACCTCAACCGGGACGACATTATCTTTCTGTTGTAACAAAAAATCAATTTCTTGATTAGCACCCGGTTTCGCCCAATAAAAAGGCTCATGCTTAAGTATAAGTTCCTGCAATACATATTGTTCGGTCAAAGCTCCTTTAAATTCGGTAAATATCGAATTTCCTTTAACAATGATAGATACATCCATATTACACATCGCAACAAGCAAACCAACATCAAGTAGATAAACCTTAAACGCTGTCGCATCTTCATAGCTTTTAAGAGGTAAGCGTGGTGCTTTTACACAATTAATTTTATGTATTAACCCCCCATCGTTAAGCCAGTTCAAAGCAATCTCATATTCTCGCGCACGCGCCCCCTCTTTCACAAGACCATAAATAAATTTACGGTTTTCGCGACTTAACTGAGCAGGAACAGAATTCCATATTTGCCGAATACGAGGTACAATATTTTCGGGAGCATGCTTAGAAAAATCACGACTATAACTTTTCAAGATATCATTCTGCACCTCGCGGACTTGCTGCCAATCTTTTGTCTCGGAAAAAACTAATACCGCTTCCGGCATACCACCTACACAATAATATTGTTTCAAAAGTTCTTTATATTTCTCGGAAAATAAACTGATATTTGTCCACGCTTTTTTTTGAAGCATCTCTACTAAGCCTTGTTCTCCCATTGCTAATAAAAATTCAGAAAAGTTCATGGGGTGAAGCGTAAGGAATTGTACCTTACCTACCGGAAATGAAACTTTCTTATGCAATTCCAAACCAAGCAGCGAACCAGCCACTATAATATGTAAAGAGGGCGCATTTTCGTAAAGATATTTAAGAGCTGTTAATCCATTCGTTGCTTCTTGTATCTCATCTAAGAAAATAAGTGTTTCGTCAGCCACACAAGGCTGATGAGTCGCAGCTCTGATAGCAATCAAAATACGATTTACATCAAAATCCGGTTCAAAAAGATTACGGAGATACGTATCTTCTTCAAAATTCAGATACGCAATGTGTTGGTATTGTTCACGTGCAAACTCCTTGACTATCCACGTTTTACCTACCTGACGTGCGCCCTCCAATATCAATGGTTTTCGACAAATCGAATTTTTCCATTTCATCAAATCAGACATGATATATCTTTTCATTGCAATATTTCTTATATTTTGCTGCAAATATACACAAAAAATTGACAAGTTTATATACTTCTTACACAAAAAACCGACGAGTTTTATGCGCTTCTTACACAAAAAACCGACGAGTTTTATGCACTTCTTACACAAAAAATGGACGAGTTCTGGAAATAGTGAGGGGTGAAGGGGTGTGTAATCGTGTAATGTGTAATGTGTAGGGGCGAATTGCATTCGCCCTTGGGATTCGCATTGTGATTATGTTTCGTTGGGCGATTTTGTAGGGGCATGCCATGGCATGCCCTTCATTTTCGATATGTGATTAATATAAATTCGATTGTGAAATGATCCGCAACGTACCCGTAGGGGCGAATTGCATTCGCCCTTGGGATTCACAATGCAATAAATACAAATTCAATGTTGAAATGTTGAAATGTTGAAATATTGAAATATTGAAATGTATAATTAATATACACCTTGTTCGATAAATCGTCACGTATTTAATGCGAAGGGCATGCCATGGCATGCCCCTACGATCGCATTGTGTTGCGGTTATTCGTGTCGAAATATTTGTTCATGTCGAATGTGAAGGGCGAATGCAATTCGCCCCTACAGCGCATTTATGAAACGGTATCGCATTTCGAAACATTACACGATTACACATTACACATTACACGCTACACATTACACATTCCACGCCCCTACGATCTCAAAAACACACGCATCCGCACCACGCAATCTATACGTTTATTGTTTATCGTTAGAATTTTCCTAAAGAAACATAGCCATATAAAAAGGAAGAAGTATTGTTTGCTCGTCTTTATTTAAATCTTTAGTATATATTAGATAACGCTTATCAACGATATGCGAGAACTTCTCACAGAAGGCATCAAGTGACGCATGACTATTATAGCCCGACGACTTAACTTCAATAGGGTGCAATTTGGCTGCACGAGAAAGTAAGAAGTCTATCTCATAGTTGTGTGTTGCATCTTTAGGCCAGGTGTAATAGAATAGTCTGTTGCCGGCAGAAACCAACATTTGAGCAATGATGTTCTCGTATATATAGCCAAGGTTTGTATTTAGCTTATCATTCAGCAATTTTTGATAAATTACATTCTCAGTAATATCTTTATCCCAAAAAGCAAGGGTTACGAACAAACCTGTATCGGCACAAAATATCTTAAACTTGGATAAATTCTTTGTTAACGACATTCCAACATTTGGATCGTTAGAATGGAAAGAGAAAAGAGTTGTCTTGCTATCTTCAAGATTTTTCATCAATTCTAACAGCTTATTATCGTCAACATTTCCTAGTATTGCGTACGGTCTAAAACGGTTACTTGTTTGACTTAGCTGAGAGGGTATCTCCTTAAATAGTTTTTCCAAGCGACCTGCTGAATCAAGTTTTTGGAAATCATCTAAATAAAGTTGTATAATACCACGCTTCGCCTGATCAACCATACTAAAATTATTAGTTTCAATATAGGCATTAACTGCTTGAGGCATGCCACCAATAAGCATATAAAGTCTAAAATCACGCATTTTGTCTCGATGAGCTTTGTTTAATGGCAATTTTTTGTCATAAAATGTACGAAGCAAAGGAATTGTAGCTTCATCGCCCAATGCCCAACGAAACTCTTCGTAATCCATTGGATAGAGAGTAACGCGCTCTTCTTCACTTGGTATAGTTATATTATTTATATTTTTCTTAATACTTATAAGCGACCCGGTTTCTATATAGTCATAACGACCATCCTTAACTAAATACTTAATAGCCTGTCGAGCCAAAGGACAATTCTGAACTTCATCAAAGATAATTACAGACTTACGTTCTTTAAGTACAACATTATATAGTGCTTGAAGCTGAAGAAAGATATAATCCTTATTCATCAAATCACTGAACAACGATTTCACTTCGTCTGAAGCCTCATTGAAGTCAATTAAAATATATGACTCATATTCGTTCTGTGCAAACAACTCAACCAAGGTTGATTTGCCTACACGTCTGGCACCTTCTATCATTATGGCAGTCTTTCCATTCTTCACTTTCTTCCATTCTAGAAGACGTTCATATAGCTTGCGCTTAAATATTCGTTCCATATTTTGAGTATATATTTGATGCAAATATAATGTAGTTTTTCCAGTTACTAAAATGTTTTAATATCAAATATGCTAAAATACGGATTTTTTAATACACAAAATATGCTAAAATACGGATTTATATATATTTTTCGAAAACATGTGTAGGGTAAAGGGTGAGGGGTGAGGGGTGTGTAATGTGTAGGGGCGAATTGCATTCGCCCATGGGATTCGTGGTGTGATTATGTTTCGTTGGTCGATTTTGTAGAGGCACGCCATGGCATGCCTCTACAAAAAACAAGCATCAATTACAGAGCCAAATCTCTGCAATCAATGCCTGTCTCGAAAATGATTGAGGTTTTATAACTACCCCAAAGTACTATCTAATAAACAACATCTCGCGATATTTAGGAAGAGTCCACATTTCATCATCAACAATCATTTCGAGTTTATCTGTGTAAACACGAATCTCGTCAAAGAAAGGTAAAACAGTA
>MWBK01000043.1 GCA_002069025.1 Bacteroidetes bacterium ADurb.Bin302
AATAACGAAAACATTAAACAGGAAGTTCTATATTCTTTTTAAAAATCTGTCCAAGTTATAGGGGGTTAAGACAGTTAAGGTCTTTCATTCTTCGAGATTTACAAGGTTATTTATAGTAAATGATTACAAGAAATAGATAATTAAATAGTGCAAATTTCGAATAATTAAATCTGGGAAAATGTCATTCAACTAAATTCCTATTATTGATAAAATTAAGAAATTTTAAGCAGTTAAAATAAAGTAGAAAAATATTAGGATCATACTTAATTAAAACAGATAGGATTATAATCCGATTTGGATAGGATAATTCTATTTTTAATAGGTCAATCGATTTTTTCTATTCTTTAATAAACTTTTCTAATACAATACGATCTGAGAAAACAATTTTAACAAAATACAAACCTGATGGAAGATCTTGTACACTTATCGTTTTGTTAATTTGTTGATCTTTCTTCAAATTTTGGTTAGCTATTTGTTTACCAGATAAGTCCATTATTTCTAATCTTATCAAATTGTTAAAATCACCAGGCAAAACAAGGTTAATATAATCCGAAGCCGGATTTGGATAGATCAGAATATCAGAAGAGCTTGGAACAATTAGAGCATCCTCTTTTATATTAGTTCCTATTCCTATCGATTTTGATGCATCATTTTTGACGTCAATAGAATAAACTCCTGTAATTGCTGGATTGTGCTCTATTATTCGTACATAATACCAGGTCTCTGCGTTAAGGTATTGTATTATACTTGCATTGTATCCGGTACCGATGCCATCATCATTTTTAGAAACCAAACTAATCATATCACTCTGATATAAATACATGTATGTATCAAGATTACCATAAGTTTGGATTGTATAGTAACCTGTTGAATTGGTCAAAAATTTAAACCAATTATTTTCTCCAGGTGTACTTATTATTGCATCTGCAGGCGTAGCGTTAACTGTAAGCAATTCAACTGGTTGGGTTTTTACATCTATGGAATAATTTCCAGTGGCATAGTTATGATATCCAATTATTAATACATAGTACCAAATATTTGGAGACAAGTTCATAGTAATTCCTGAACTTCGTCCTGATCCCGGAGCATCATCATTTTCAGCAATCAGCGTTAGCGTGTTTAGATCACTCTGATATAGATACATATATGTATCAAGTTCTCCATATGTATGGATTGTGTAAGTACCTGCTGTAATGGTCTGAAATCTATACCAGTCGTTTTCTAAGGCGGCACTGATAGCTACATTTATAGGTGGGCTATCAACAGTAAGTGTAACAAAAGAAGCTAAAGGTCCTTTTACATCAATGGAATAACTACCTACAGCAGTAGTTGAATATTCTCTTACTTTTACATAGTACCAAGTATTTGCTCTTAGACTTATAGAAATTCCAGCATTTTTTTCTAATCCTGGTCCGTCATCATCGTCAAATGCCAACATTGTTTGATCACTTTGATATAGCTCCATATATGTATCAAGGTCTCCATACGTAACTATAGTATAAATGCCAGCTGTTCCAGTTTGAAATTTGTACCAATCGTTTTCTCCTGGTGTGCTAATTGCATCGTTGATAGGTGGTGCATCAACCACAATTTGTGAAGCAAAGAATGGGGAAACACTTACTTTATTTGATGGGCCACTTTCTCCTATTCCTGGATAAATAGCAGTTACATAATACCATCTTAATCCTAAATTACCATTATAAGTTACACTATTTATTAAGACATTACTCATTAGTGTATAAGTTCCATTCTCAGATTCGCTCCAATAAACATTGTAACTTGTGGGGCTTACTAACAAAGGTACAGACCAGTTCAAGATTATTGCACCATCTCTTGAATAACCCTTGAGCTTCTTTGGTGGCTGCCCAATATATTCATATATAACATCTAAAGAATAATTTCCAGTGACGGTGCTATGGTATTCTCTAATCTTAATATAGTACCAAGTATTTGCATTAAGATTTATGCTTATTCTAGAATTATGAAGTCGCGAGTCTGGAGTATGCGCTATATCATCATTCTCAGCGATCAGAGTTGTCTGGTCATTCCCGTAGAGATACATATAAGTATCTAGGGTACCATATGTTTCAATGATATATAATCCAGCTGTACTGGTTTGAAATTTATACCAATCTTGTTCGCCAGGAATGCTGATGGAGGCTTCTGTCGGCGGTGCATCAACAGCAAGTGTCGCGACTGTTTCAGTTTCCTTTTTAACATCGATAGAATATTCTCCTGTCCTTATTCCGTCATAACTTTTTATTTTAACATAATACCAGGTACTAGCACTGAGATTACTTCTAATCATTGAGTTGTAATTGCCTCCCGGTCTGTTTACATCATCATTTTCAGCAATAACAGTAATACGATCATTTTCATATAGAAACATATATGTATCAAGATTTCCATAAGTTTGAATTAAATAAGATCCAGCAATGCCAGTTTTGAATTTGAACCAGTCCTCTTCCCCGACTGCAATAATTGATGCGTTTATTGCCGGGGCATCTACAGTAAGTGTTACCGTAGAAGTTGGGCTTTGGACATCAATAGAATAACTGCCAGTACTTGTGCCGGAGTTTTCTCTTAGTCTAATAAAATACCATGTATTTGCATTCAGGTTTTGAGTGATCTTCGAATTGTATCCAATATCACTTCCATCATTATCAACGGAAATTACTGTTATCAGGTCATTTTGGTATAAATACATGTATGTATTAAGATTGCCATATGTTTGGATGGTATAATTACCAGCTGTATTAGTTTGGAACTTAAACCAATCTTCTTCACCGATAATACTAATAGCATCCTCGTGCGGAGGAGTATCAAGGGTAAGTGTTACGACAGGTTGACTCTTAATATCTATTGTGTAGTTACCTGTAATTGTTGAATTATATTCTTTAACTTTAGCATAATACCAAGTATTAGCATTCAAGTTCAGTGTTATACCTGCATTACTACCTTGCCCCACACCTGCATCATCATCATATATAATTAATGTAGACTGATCGCCTTGGTATAGATACATATAAGTATCGAGGTTGCCATAGGTCTGGATTGTGTAAGTGCCGGCAGTTATTATCAGGAATTTAAACCAATCTTCTTCTCCTGCCGTACTAATAGCTGCACTTACAGCTGGAGCATCAACGATTAATGTACCAATGCTCTCAGTTTGTTTCTTAACATCGACAGAATAATCTCCAATTCGGGTACCATTGTAACCTTTTATTTTAACATAGTACCAGGTATTTGCTGCCAGGTTTTGGGTAATCACTGAATTGTATCCTACTCCAACTCCATCATCATTCTCAGTAATAAGAGTAGATTGATCACTCTGGAATAGATACATGTAAGTATCCAAACTGCCATATGTTCTAATGGTATAGTTACCTGCAGTACTGGTCTGGAATTTATACCAGTCTTCTTCACCAGTTAAGCTAATCGCTGCATTTAAAGCTGCAGCATCAACAATTAGTGTAATAATAGTTTCAGTTTGTTTCTTAACATCGACGGAATAATCTCCAATTCTGATACCATTGTAACCTTTTATTTTAACATAGTACCAGGTATTTGCTGTTAGGTTCCGGGTAATCACTGAATTATATCCTACTCCAACTCCATCATCATTCTCAGTAATGAGGGTTGATTGATCAGTCTGGAAGAGATACATATAAGTGTCCAAACTACCATATGTTCTAATGGTATAATTACCTGCCGTACTGGTCTGGAATTTATACCAGTCTTCTTCACCAGTTGCGCTAATAGCTGCATTCACAGCTGGCGCATCAACAATTAGCGTAATAATAGTTTCAGTTTGTTTCTTAACATCGACAGAATAATCTCCAATTCTGGTGCCGTTGTAACCTTTTATTTTAATGTAATACCAGGTATTTGCTGTAAGGCTCCGGGTAATCACTGAATTGTATCCAACTCCAACTCCATCATCATTCTCAGTAATAAGAGTAGATTGATCACTTTGGAAGAGATACATGTAAGTATCCAAACTGCCATATGTTCTAATGGTATAATTACCTGCCGTACTGGACTGGAATTTATACCAATCTTCTTCGCCAGTTGCATTTATCGATGCATTAACTGCTGCAGCATTAACGGTGAGAGTCACGACTGTTTGACTTTTTACATCTATGGGATCTAATCCAATCAGAATGATAAAGAAGGGACATAGTAATTTACATAAGTCAAATCTTAAATTAATTAGAAAAAATAGGGTTTTCAATGCCTTAATTATTTAGGAGTTAAGAAAACTAAATCCAAACTTTTCCTACGATTTTTAGGAATGAAAAATCAAAGTTATGCTTTGATTAAGACAAAGTCAACCGTTTTAATCAATTAATAATATAGTTTGATCAAACTATTATTAGGGTTAATATAAATAGTTTCAGGTTTTTGAGATATGAGAATGTTTTATTGAAATAAAATATTGATTGAGTTTTTTTAAGGTAGGTACGCTTGGGTGCCTAAGGTATGGGTGAGGGTGAATCCCATACTCCCCAGATTTAATACTGTTTAGAAATATTATGGAGGTTTATTCGATCAGCCTATAATAGACCATTATCAGCAAAAGAATAATAACCTGAATCGCATATTATAAGATGATCAAGCAGTTTAATATCCAAAAGATTTCCGGATTCTTTGATCTTTAAAGTGATTTTACTGTCAGACTCGGAAGGATTAAGGTTCCCGGATGGATGGTTATGGGCTATTAGCAGGCCAGATGCCAGGCATTTCAGACCCACACTCATTATTAATCTTAAGTCTGTAACTGTACCAGATATGCCGCCCTGACTTACTTTATACCATGCAATAGATTTATTTTGTCTATCCAGGTAAATTGCTATGAAACTTTCATAAATAGGCAGAGAATCGTTATCCCAGATTTTGCGGAACAATATATCAGCATCTTTACTACTCTGAATTTGAATTTTTTCAATAGTGCCCTTACGAAGCTGTAAGGTTATTTCTGGAAATGTATTGAATTCGGCTGTCATGACTATCGTCTGTTAGGATTTAACGAATTTCTTCTTAATGATTTTATTTCATCTGTGTTTAGATATACATCATTCCTTAAATGGAATTCAGAAGCTTTTTGCTTGCCGGCATTTCTCAATAATTCAGAGTTAATTCTGTTACGTTCGACTTGCTGTCTGAATTTATATTCATTCTCAATGATGTATTCTTTGAGTTTACCATATGCTGTGCCTTTTTTTAACATGAATAGCAAATATGAAGGCGGTATCGTAGCTAATCTCCAGCCTTTAAATTTTCCGAATGATAACCTGTCGTTACCTGTCAATTTTGCTTGCATTTCTTGATGATTTAAGTTGTTTGTCAAGAGATTTCATTTCAGATATAAACTGACAAATTTCTTCGCTGAAGAAATGTTTAAGACCTAACAGGTTTTTTCCCTTGTAACCTGAAGATACCAGGTACAATGGTTTTTCATTTTTCCAAAGGATGGTT
>MWBK01000044.1 GCA_002069025.1 Bacteroidetes bacterium ADurb.Bin302
GGATTAATACTATTATGAACTTATAAAAATATAAATCTATGAATGAGCAAATATTACAGCGACTTAAACAAATGAAGTTCCAGGGAATGGCTACGGCCTTTAAAACCACACTTGAAGACGGGCGTATGGCCATCATGACAGCAGATGAGATGGTAGCTTTCATGGTTGAATCGGAATGGGACTATCGTAATAACCGCCGCATTGAGCGGCACATAAATCAAGCCCGTTTTCGCTACAAGGCAAACATTGAACACGTCGACTTTGCCACAGATAGAAACCTTGATAAGAACCAAATCATGCGCTTTGCAGATTGTGACTTTATTAATAGATCAGAAACCATTATTATCACCGGAAGTACAGGCATCGGAAAGAGCTATGTGGCTTCAGCTATCGGTAATCAGGCATGCATGCTGGGATACAAAGTCTTATATGCAAATACTACAAAGCTGTTTGCTAAGCTAAAAATGTCGAAAGCAGATGGGTCATATATAAAAGAAATAGCGCGCATTGAAAAGCAGGATCTTTTAATACTCGATGACTTTGGGATACAGCCCTTTGATAATCAAAGCAGATCATCTCTAATGGAGATTATTGAGGACCGCCATGGGAAACGCTCTACGATAGTAACTTCACAGCTCCCGGTATTACAATGGCATGAGATTATTGGAGAAAATACCATCGCGGATGCTATACTGGACCGCATTGTACATCAGGCCCATCGTATTGAACTCTCTGGTGAATCAATGCGAAAACACATAAATAAAACAAAAATATCAGTTGGAGAACGAGACTAAAAAAATATCTTTGTAGAATCACCCTGTAAATTATGATGAAAATGAGGCAAAAAAGGATGTTAACTTAGGGTGGTCTTTGGCAGCCGGATAAGCATGGTCTCACAAAAACGATCCAGGGTGGTCAATATGTCCGATTTTTCCAGTTGGAATGGGGCTTGAAAGAGAAAATAACCGAATAAGCGGAACCTTAAGGACAACATATTATTCAGAAGATAATGCAGAGGATTTAAAGAAAAAAATGTTGGCTCCGCTCGATGATCTACCTGATGATATTTATAAAAACAATATTCAAATATCTGAATTGAATGCTTTAAATGCATGTATTGCGATAATTAAATATAAACAATTAAAGGGGTTCTATGCTGACGATGAAAATTTTTGTCATCAGTTATTTACTCTTGATGGGTTTAATTGTGTGGGTGAATGATCGATAGAGTTAAGTTACTAGAGGTTAAGTATTTGCCACAGGTATTAGATTCAGGCATATTATATGTTTCGAAGAAGTATGGCATTGCAGGTCATTTATGTCCATGTGGGTGCGGAAATAAAATTATTACACCTCTCGGAAGAACAGAATGGCATCTGAAAGTTAAGAATGGTAAACCAACATTATATCCTTCGTTAGGTAATTGGCAACTCCCATGTAAATCACACTATTGGATTATTGATGGCGAAATAGAATGGTCATATCAATGGGATGATGATCAAATAAAGAGAGGTCAGAAAGCTGAAGATATACAAAGGAAAAATTACTTTAAAAAACTTTCTACTAAGTTCAAACGACGAACTTAAGGTCTTGTCATGTTATGATGAAGTTGTCCAAATTGAATAGTCCTTATTAACGGATAGGAGTTGTCAAGTTATTATAAAGTTGTCTCGTTGGCGGAGTCCGGACGGGCAAAGAAGCATGTGTTTTGTAGCGTCGGGACGGTTGCAGGGACGGGCTGCAAAACTCTTGCTTGTGCGTTGGCAAAGTCCTGGCATACTGCTAGTTCGGTGCAAATTTGCCTTGCAGCTAACGGCCCGGCAATATGGGGAGGTTGTGTTACCCGACGCAGCATCCGGTCACGATCCTGATACTTTAGCCAGAAAGCTGTCACGGTGCAAGGAGGGTATGGCGTACTTTTTGCCGTCCGGGTACAAGTTTAATGAGCATTACGCGTGTCGCGGTACAAGTTTGATCGGAGCCAGTAAACTATCACGATATAGAATGTTTGTTAGGGGCACTGGCGCAGTGTCGCGGTACAAGTTGTCTCGAAGCCAGAAAACTGTCACGATGCAGAATTTTAATTGCGTACAGATGCGCGTGTCCGGATGGAGGAACCATTACAAACTTGTCTAGAAAGCAGGAGCAAAAGCAAAAAGTATGACAAACAACTTACCCATATTGTCCGTGTTATGGTAAGTTGTTATTTAATTTTCGATGTATTCCTTTAACAATCCTTTTGTGAGTGTAAATATCTTTTTGGAAAGTAGGAATTCACCATCTTTATGTATTTCGTCTATTGATTGTTTTAATTTTTTAATTTCAGTAGTATCTTCTTTTTTTGCAATTAAAAGCAAATCTTTTGCCGGAATTGCTAATACAAATTCATATCCCAAGTTTATTCTAATATTATCCCAAAGTTGATCAACAAGAATTAGAGAAGATTCGAAATTATATCCACAGGTCAGCATTTTGCCTCCAAAGTTTGTGTTTGATAACTGAATATTATCTCCAACAAGTTCTATAAGATTGTTAATTGCTAATTTTTTAAGAGTGTCAAGTGTGATCTCAGGAGGAAAATCATTATAAGAAACTAACTCATAATAAGATTCTCGATCAAGGCCAAAAAATAACAATAAGTCTCCTCCAATTTTTTCGAAGATTGGGCCTTCATTCTCTTTGTATTTAATAATGGGTTCAGTTTCCTCTGTAATGCTAATTTTAACAATAGGGTATATTTTTGCTTGAAGTCTTCCGAATTCTTCAGTAGAATATTTAATCATGTGTTGGGCTTTTACTGGGATTAATAGAATTATAATCGAAGTTAAAAGATACATTTTTTTTAACAGCATAACTGACTATGTAGAGATATTAGTTTATTGATCAAAGGTAGTTTTTTTGTGTCTCGGGTGGGCACCAATTTACCATAACGGCCCGGCAATATGGGGAGGTTGTGTTACCCGACGCGAGCACCGGGCAGAGTCCTGGTACTTTAGCCAGAAAGCTGTCACGGTGCAAGGAGGGTATGGCACGTGTTTTTGCCGTCATGGTACAATTTTTATTGCGTGCTGGCGCGATCGCGGTACAATTTTGATCAGAGCCGCGAATTTATCCCCGATTACAAAGTTGGTGGCGAGCACTGGCGCAGTGTCGCGGTACAAAGTTGATCGAAGCCAGAAAACTGTCAAGGTATATTGGATTTAAATTGTGGGCAGATGAGCGTGTCCGGGTGCATGAACCATTACGAATTTGTCTTGGGTGCAGGAGCTAAGCAAAAACCGTGACAAACAACTTACCCATATTGTCCGTGTTAGCGTTTCGTTTAGATTTTTTTTGAGTCACGATGATAACTAAGTTTAAGGTGCTGTCAATTATTCTTTTTCAAGCTGTTCTAGGTCGTCAATCTCTTTATTGAGCTTTCTGAATCGCTCATAAATTGAATATTTAAATGTAAAATACATAGATGAGATAAAAACAAGGATTATCAATAGCAGTGGAATAATTGATACCAGATTAAGGCTAAATGTAATTTTATGTATAATCATTAATAGAAACCCTATCATAGCAAAAGGCATTAACAGGTATCGTAACCGTGTAGTTTTAATCTTATACTTTTCCAATTCTGCAATAATTTTTTTTGTGGATAAAACCGGCATTGAGAAGTCAATCGCACGAATTAATTTGAAATATCTGATATCCCAAATATATGTAATTGCATAAACGGGTAAAAATATTCCTAATCCGATATAAAAATTGATTGTCGAATTAAACTGAACATCCAGAACCAATACTAACATTAAAAACAGAATTGGAGAAAAAATATTTAATCCTGCTTTAATTTTAATCCAGTTTAATCTTTTATGGGGTTTTGAAAGTAATAATAGCCTTAGTATTTCTTTGTTAAGACGAGTATTCTCCGATATTTTTTTATCGTATTCCTGCCATATATTTTGTAATTCAGCTAATTCCATAATTGTTAAGTTTTTGTAGTTACTAAATTTTTTATTTGTTCTTTTATCCGGCTAATTCGTGTCCCGACATTTGTCTTTGAAATTCCGGTTATGTCAGATATTTCATCATGTGAATTGCCGTCAAGATAAAGCAGAATTATTGCTTTATTGAGTTGATTTAACTCATCAATACAGCGATATAATATTTCGGAATGTGATGAGTCACTTTGCTCAATTAACCAACTTTGATTCTCAATTTGTTTTAAATCGTCCAGGAAAAACAATCTGTCTTTTTCTTTTTTACGTTTATAGTTCATGGATGTGTTTAAAGCAATGCGATAAATCCAAGTCGATATTTTTGAGTCACCTTTGAATCGTCCAAATGATTTCCAAAGTTCTAGAGTGATGTCATTAATCAAGTCCTCTTTATCATGGAGTGTCTTTGAATATGCTCTTGCAATCTTTATAATAATCCCAATATTTGTCTCTAAAATATCCAGGAATTGGTCCTTTTGTCTATTATCTGTCATCTGTCATGCTGTTACTTTTTGGTAAATAAATCAATCTGTGATCACATTTTATCCAATTAGTAACAGATCAAGCTTAAAAATCACAATCGCGTCGTTTTATTTTCACAGACACCTGATCTTTTGAGTTAGCGTTCGTTTAATCCCGGTAAAATAGAAGAATTAAGTGTCAAGATAAATTGTCAAGAAGAGTGGATCTCGGAGTATGAATCTGTCTCGCAACGGCCTATAAATGAACGCTAACGGCCCGGCGGTATAATTTAGTGGGCGTTACCCGACGCAAGCACCGGTCACGATCCTGATACTTTAGCCAGAAAGCTGTCACGGTGCAAGGAGGGTACGGCGTGGTTTTTGCAAATCCAGGTACAAGTTTTATCGAAGCGGGGCGTGTCGCGGTACAAGTATGATCGGAGCCGGTAAACTGTCAAGGTACAGGATTTTTGTTAGGGGCACTGGCGCAGTGTCGCGGTACAGACTATCTCGGAGCCAGAAAACTGTCAAGGTGCAGGATTTTTATTACGGGCAGGTGCGGGTGTCCGGGTGCAAGATTTGGCAGGATTTGTCTTGGGAGCAGGATCCAGCAAAAACCATGACGAGCCCATTAATTATACCGTCCGTGTTAGGCGCCGGAGCAGTTGTTAGATAGTCAAGGTATAAGGTTCTATTTTAATTGTGATGTCAAGTGGTACTTTCCGCAATCTGGGCATTTATATACTCTTTTTGGTTTTTTAGTTGCATGTCTTCGCTTAGTCTTGCCGTAAACTCTCCCGACCTTTCCAAATCTGTTTATGACTTTCTGTGCCTCAAAAAAAGTTTCAAATGCTACTTTACCGCAATTATTTTGTGTGGATTTATTATCAGTTGTCATTGAAGCATTTTTATATCGAAATCGAAAAGCTGTCCATTAAAAACGATATTTGATCTAAACCGTTAGGCGGCGGAGTGGTTAGATAGAATGTTTGGAATTGTCATGTCACGATAAAATTGTCTAGATGGCGAAGTCCCGATAAGTGGCTGAAAGTTTTAACATCAAGGCGAAATTTTATTAGAGAAACTTGTTGTTTTGGTTGCCCACTCTGACGCCTAACGGCCCGGCGGTTGAGGTAGTAAGCGTTACCCAACGCCGCATCCGGGCAGTGTCCTGGTACTTTAGCCGGAAAGCTGTCACGGTGCAAGGAGGGTATGGCACGTGTTTTTGCAATCCGGGTACAAAGTATAATCGGAGCAGGTTAATTGTCAAGGTATTATTAATTATTATTGCGAGTAGGAGTGAGTCCTGCAAAAACCGTGACAAGCTTATTACCCCAACCGTCCGTGTTAGTAAAAGTGCC
>MWBK01000045.1 GCA_002069025.1 Bacteroidetes bacterium ADurb.Bin302
CCTGCCATAAATAGCTATCTGTATTTTGAGTTGTTACTTGTATTTGCTTTGAATATCCTTGACATACCTCTTCTGGAGTTGTTATTGCTTCAAAAGTAGGTTCGGCTTTAATTGACAAGGACAAAGTACTGGCAGTAGTACGTTCACAAACCTTATTGCCCAAATATTGTTCATAAATTATTACTGAAAATATATGTTCACCTACGCTAGTGTTTAGGGAACCTGATGTTTTTAAAACATCAAGATTAATAGTAGTTGTTTTATTGGCTATGTCTCCTGCAGGAATTGCAATATCAGTAGCCCCTATAACAGCATTCCCGTCTTCTAAAAGTGTGTAATACACATCAGGACTAAAGTAATCAAAATCAAGTTTTATATTTGGAAAAGTGCCGGACTCACAAGCACTTGTTTCTGATAAATCAGGCTCAAATTTTATTGTTGGGTCGGCCTTGCAGTCTATTACGTATTCCAAATAGTTACTAGAAAATAGATGTTCCATATCATACAAAGGATATATTTGACCATTTTCTAGTTGATCAACCAATTCTTGGAATTTAGTAGGGTTCGTACAATTATCAGAAGCACATACCAATACCTGTAAATAAACAGTATCCGGAATCGTTGTAATTAATTGACTCCCAAGAAATGCATCTTCATAATGTATTAAATCACCAGACAAATGCATTTCTGACACATATTTATATTTACCAACAGAACCATCTGTTTTTGTTGTATCTACTTCTAATAGAAGTACACACGGATTTTCACCTACACCGAAATCTTTTTTCTCTATTCGAACCGGTAATTCCTGATTTAAGCTATCAATTTTTGTTTTGGTATATGAGCCTTTTTCGGCATCGTAGAACTCTACCGAGAAAGTTGGAACACATAAATCAAGACTAATATCATCAATCAAGACATCATTTCCTTTACCACCGGCAGCATAATTAACGATTTGCATTTTATATAAACCTCCACTTCCTGTAATGTCCATTGAAGCAAAACTACGTTTCCAATTATCCTCATATTTTACTTTTGTTTCAACTTCTGACACTGTTGTCCAAAGACTGCCTACATCTTCTCTATATTGTATGCGAACTTTCATACTAATATTACCTCCTGATGATTGCTTTGCAGCTGAAGCAAACCATGCAGCAAATGTCAATTGAGAACCATTCACAAATAATTTGGTTTCTTCTGGTGTCAGTTCTCTCTCATACGCTATACTATCTGATTGATGAGTACTATAATTAATCATTAGCATTGCACCAAATGGACCTGTACCAGATGTATTATTTATTGTATGGTCGCGCAAATCGCTACGGAACCACATATTATTACCTTCACAAACATCTACTTGCTCTCCCATATTTTTGCCTTCACCACATCCGCAATAATATGGTGTTGTAACAACTGCATAATATCCATCATTAATTTTATAGCCATATGGCTGATATGTATATTCAGGTGCCATTCCTATTTCTTCACGACGCGAATCATTTCCTTTTAAAGATGGTAATGTTCCAAAATCTATTCGGAATATATTTTTACCTTGACTGTTCCCATCATCACCACAATTTCTTAAAACTGATATTTTCCATTCATTGCTGGTAACACCTTCTTGTGTCACTCTATAAGAAGTTGTTGATGCAGGTAAAAAAGCACCTGATAAAGTGTATATTGATGCTGCAGTCTCGGCCAATGTTTTCCATTCACCTCCCACCATATCTTGATATTCCCATTTGTAATTACCTGTATATCCTACAGAATATGCTGTTAAAACAATATTAGTTACAGAACTACCTATTTCATACTCACTTACAGAGCCTGATATTGTTAGTGACTTTATGACTGACCATGAACCTTTATAATATACAGTAGAATTTCTTCCACTACTAAAACAAGATTCGGATGTAGGTGTATATAAATTTTGCCCTGGTGTATATGGAGCCTGAAATGCAAGAATATTGTCCCATACATCATCAGAACTTGAACCATCTCTATTCCAAAAACTCATTCTTCCATATTCTGATGCTTGGGTAATTTCTGCTGACCAAATATTTCCTGATACATGAATCATTTGATACCATTTGTCATTTCTTCTTTTGTAATATCCTTGTTCAATTGAATTTGAATTACCATTCGAAGATTCAGCAGGTACAGATAACCAAACTTCCGAAAAATTAGTATTTGTATTATCAAAAAAGATAATTGTATTAGCAGGTATTGCACTTCCCTTTGCCTGTGTTATACAATCTAAAGATACAGGAGTCATACTATGTGGATAGTAATTTTTATCTCCACTACTTTTATACATTTTTACAGAAAATATACCGGAAGGACACGAAGTCATATAATCACTACCGGAAACAGAACCACCACACTTTCCTGCATTAGACGAAGCAAGTGTATACTCACAGGATACACCATCCTCCCATACGCCATTATTTCCTATCCAGTATTTATAATCAGATAAATTACCGGAATAATTAGGTATAACAACAGTACATGTTTTTTCATCGCTATTGCCTGTAAACTCAGTTTTAACTTCGGTTGCTATTCCGTCGTATACTACTATTTTGTATGCAGCATACATAGTTTGAGTAACGATGGAAAATAAAATCAAGAATAGTACTGATATTACCGTTCTTTTTCTTTCAAATTCAGTTCTCATAATCAAAATATTTTTAAGGTTTATTTATTCTTTTAAAATTTAACCACTTCAATAGTTGCTCTTTGGACTGTTCCATTAGGCAAATTAATGTAATAGAAATATACTCCCGGTTCGGCAACTTCACCCTTCTTAGCAAAATTGCTGTCTATAATTCCGTCCCAACCATCGTCTCCTTCAAAAACTTTCTCACTATAACGGTTAAACACTGTTATATGATGACCTTTAGCAAACACATCATTCTTACCATTGTTTTCAGGTGTGATAGCTGTTTGCCATTTGGCTTCTACTGATACCGATTTAACAAGTGTATTACAACGTCCGCTTGCACTTAATTCGTAAACGGTATTGACATATGGATATTCAGTGTAAGTATCTGATGATCCTTCAACTGACACTCCATTAATATTCCACTTGTATGTATCAATAGCAGCTGACTCTGTTGTTGGCGTTGCTGTGATTGTTACTTCATCTTTACCTGCCAATAACTTATCAGTTGATGCCGACAAATCGTAATCTATTTCACCTTCTATGTGAACAACTATCTCTGTCCGCTCACTCTCACATAAGCCTGCTCTAGCATCACTAACCCAATATGATGTTGTCGTGTTACTCTGTGATGCATCAATAATAGTAGAGCGTGGCTGACCACCTACTTGTGTATCATAGAAACGTAATGTCTGATACTCAGATGTAACAAGCTCGGTTAAGGATTGAGAACCTTTGCGTGTACATTCATCGTAATTGGTAACTACAGGCTTGGTAGTAACGGCTTTGATATTAAGAGCTATCGGCTCTGCATCACCTAAACAACCACTGCTGTTTACACTAATACCTTGAGCATAATAAAGCTGATTGCTGCTGACAGTAATCCTTGTGTCGATAATTGGTATAGTAAGCTGCTCATCTGCGTAATATGCTATGTTGTCGGCTATTGTATTTGAGCCTATTGCATCAGCTAAATCAATCTCAGCAGGTAAGCATACTTGTGGCAATTCAACAATCTCCAACATAGGTTTGGCTTTGTTCTCACTTACAACTATTGATGCTGCTCGTGTACAGTTATTATCAGGATTCGTAACGGTTAGCGTGTAAGTACCCTTGATGCTTATTGTACGATTGGCTGTAATAACTCCGTCATTCCATCTATAACTTACTGATGACGGCGTGCCTACACTCGTAACTGTGAGAGTCGGATTAGTACATGTTAAGGTTCCAGTGGTAGGACTAAGACTTACTGTTGGAGCTGTCTTATCTTCCGTAAGAGTTATCTGTGCTGTTGAAGTACAACCGTAACGATTAGTTCCTTCTACAGAATAATTACCACCGTCGGTAATCTCTAAGCTTGTACCGGTACTCGCGTCTGACCATTCGTAGCTTACACCACCTGTGGCTGTAAGTATAACCGACTTACATGTTACAACAGGAGAATCAGCTGTAATTTCAATAGTAGGTGATGCTGTAGCATCTTGAAGCGTCGTATCATTCTGTGCTTCACAACCATTAAGTGCTGTTCCTTTAATTATATAAGTACGAGCCTCAGTAGCTATATATGTATCACCAACTGATAAATCATCCCATTCGAATGTTACAGGTACATCACTCTTAGCTGTTAAGAGTATGCTAGGATGATTACATGTAAGTGTGTCTGTAAGTAAATCTATCCATACTGTCGGCAATACTTTATCTTCGGTAATCTGCATTGAGGATTCTGATACGCATCCGTTAGCTGCTGTTGCTCTCAAAGAATATATTCCGGGAAGGGTAATAGTTCGTGACTGAGGCATGGCAGGATCATCTAACCATTCGTAAACAATCGGTGTTCCTACTTCAGATTCGTTACTTACTACACCTGTCTGTTGAATACTGGTAGTTGTACATGTCAACTTGTCTGATGTTGAACTGATACTGAGCTGTGGCAAAACCTTATTATCAGAAACTAAGATGTCTGTCGTTTCTGTACATCCATTAAGACTTGTTACCGCAACTTGATATATGCGAGATTTACTTACACTTATAGTCTGTGTCGTACTATTCAAATCATCATTCCATAAGTATGTAACATTAGGAGTACTTGATGATGCCGTTAAGGTCATTGTCGGATTTAAACAAGTAAGTGTTACATCTAATATACTTGGAGTAATAAGCAGATCTTGCGGTTTATCTTGATCGGCAAGAATAACTATCGATGATACATCTGAAGGACAGCCATTAATGTCAAATGCCATAACATCATATATATTTGCTGTCGCTAAATCACGTACTGTGTTAACTTGATGTGTATCTAGCCACTCATAACGATAGCCTCCTGATAAGGTTGCTCTAACTAAAGGATCTGTACATGTTACAGTTGCAGGTGATGTAAGTAATGCACCTGTGTTTGGATTAGATAAAACAATACTTAAAACAGGTTTAAGCGCAACACTATATGAATATGGGAAATCAACAGCTGATTCACAACCATCTTTCATTGCTTTAACTGTTCCTGAGTATGTTACTCCTCCTACTGTCGGATCGATAATCAATCTATCATCTATCTCGGTTGCTGTATAACCTACGTAGGTCCATATATAACTTACTGCTGTCAGATCTGAACTTGCTGTGAAGGTTAACTCCTCACCTGCACATGTAGGTGTAGGCGATGAAACGACTGACAGTACTACAGGACGTGCATATTCGGTAACGGTAATCGGTGGGTTACTCATATCTCTCTTACAATTACCCGTTGACGTTGCTTGTACTTCATAATTGCCTTGTTCATTACTGGTAAAGGTAATGTCACTTCCCGTGCCTGCAAGGCTGCCTACCGACACTCCGTCTTTGAATAGCGTGTATGTA
>MWBK01000046.1 GCA_002069025.1 Bacteroidetes bacterium ADurb.Bin302
TCTGCTGTTAAAAAGAATGCACGTTTTGTTCCACCTTACGAAAGTGGCGCATCACTATATATTAGACCTGTATTGTTCGGTTACACACCACAAATTGGTGTAAATCCGGCCAAAGATTATTTATTTATTGTTTTTGTATCACCGGTAGGTCCATATTTTAAAGGAGGGTTTTCAACTAATCCTTATGTAATTACGCGTAATTATGATCGTTCTGCTCCTCTAGGTACAGGTATATATAAAGTAGGTGGCAATTATGCCGCAAGTTTAGCTGCACACGAAGAAGCACACGAAAAAGGATATTGTTCAGAATTCTATTTGGATGCAAAAGAAAAGAAATATATTGACGAATGTGGTGCTGCAAATTTCTTTGGAATTAAAAACAATACATATATAACTCCAAAATCAACATCTATCCTACCTTCAATAACCAACAAGAGTTTGATGGTATTAGCTGAAGATTTAGGATTAAAGGTTGAGCGCCGCCCAATTCTGGAAGAAGAACTTGACAGTTTTGAAGAAGCAGGAGCTTGCGGAACAGCGGCTGTAATCAGTCCTATCGAACGTTTGGATGATATCGACAATAATAAATCATACGTTTTCTCGAAAGATGGAAAACCAGGTCCTATTTGTACCATATTGTATAACAAACTACGTGCTATACAATATGGAGACGAGACTGACATTCATAATTGGGTAACAGTATTAGATTAATTTAAAACAATAATAAGATGAAACTTCTCATTTTAAATGGTCCAAATTTAAATTTGCTTGGCACACGCGAACCTGGTATATATGGTCAAGAGGGGTTTGATACTTATTTAACAAAACTAAATAAGCGATTCCCTAATGTGGAAATCGCTTATTTTCAATCAAACATAGAGGGTGAAATCATAAACGAATTACAAAAGTTAGGATTTACTTATGATGGCATCATCCTAAATGCCGGAGCATATACACACACATCTGTAGCAATACGCGATTGCATCAAATCAATCACAACTCCTGTTATTGAAGTTCATTTATCAAACGTTACTGCAAGAGAGAGTTTTAGACACGAGTCATTAATTACACCTGTATGTAAGGGCTGTATTCTTGGTTTTGGTCTACACTCATACGATTTAGCAATACAAAGTTTCCTTATCGACTAGTAAGGCTATTAAATAAGCCTGATTGTATCGAAACATTTTAAACTTATTTTATTTTAGGGTGTCTAAGCGACATGAAAAAAATACTTACTTGCGCCATTTTATTTATGTGTGCTTTATCAACGTTTGCCCAAAGTGGTAAAATATATGGTACTATTATCGATAATAGTACTAAAAAGGCAATGGATTATGTAAATATCGCATTGTACAAAGGCAATTCAAATACACCTGAAATAGGAGAATTTTCTGACGAATCGGGACAATTCAATCTTCAAGTCCCTTATGGTACTTATACACTAAAAGCATCTTTCCTCGGTTACAATAGTTTTGAAAAAAAAGTAATTGTAACGAAAGACAAACCAAATATTAAAATTGGCAATGTTATTCTTTACGAGGATGCAAAAATGATAAAAGAGATAGAAGTCGTTGGTCAAAAATCAGGCATGAGCCTAGAAATAGACAAAAAAGTTTTCAATGTTGACCAAAGTATTGTATCCGAAGGAGCATCTGCATCCGAAATTCTACAAAATATACCTTCTGTTGACATCGACACAGATGGTAATGTTGCATTACGCAATAGTTCATCTGTCGAAATTTGGATTAATGGAAAACCATCAGGATTGTCAGATACAGACAAAGGCCAGGTTCTGGAAATGCTACCGGCTGAAACTGTTGAAAAAGTTGAATTACTTACTAATCCATCAGCTAAATACAACCCCGAAGGAAGTGTGGGTATTATTAATATTGTATTAAAAGAAAATCGTAAAGGCGGTTATTTCGGGAATGTTTCAACCGGTGTAAATTACCAAGAAGGCTCCGCATACCCTGGAGGAAATTTAGGACTTAATTTTACATATAGCGATAATAAATGGGACGTGAATTTTAACGCAAGTGTACGTTCAAGAAAAAGAGATAGAGGTAGTTATAATTATCGAATGAGTTTTGAAGACGCTGATACAACATATTTAAATCAAACAAACACATCTACGCAAGACAGAGTTAATGGGTTTTTAAAGGCAGGGGCAACATATCACATTGACAAAAAAAACGAAATCGGATTATCTGCTTACGGCATGTATAGTCAAAATTGGAATAAAGGAAACATTGAATATGCCACACTCAACAAAGACAAAAACACAACACACTTACGCGAAAGAAACAATGAGAGCACAGGTAATATGGGATTCTACAATGTAGCTATAGACTATCGGCATCAATTTGAGAAAGACACACACGAAATATCTGCTAATTTAAACTATTTTGGACGTCAACGTAATAGTAATAGTTCTTACTTGACAAAAGAATCCGGAGATATTAATCCATTACGTACTTACGAACTTCAGACTCTTAATGAAAGTAATAATTCAGCATCTGTACAAGTTGACTACTTCAATAAATTTACCAAAAACTCTAAATTTGAAGCCGGGCTGAAAGGAAGTTTAAATTTTACTGAAAGCATTGACAAAACATTTGATTCAATATATATAGATAATACACTGATTGAAGATATTACAAAATACAATCCATTCTATTATTCAGAACAGATTTATGCTGCATACGCTACATACGGCAATAAATTTGATTGGTTCTCATTTCAGTTGGGAGTACGTGCAGAAGAAACTATTACCAAGGCAAACGAAGTACAACGCAGTTATTTCCAAGCATTTCCGTCAGTATATTTAAGTTTTGAGTTACCAAAGGATAATGAAATACAAGTAAACTACACAAGACGTATTAACAGGCCACGTGGCAGACGAATAAATAATTATATTGATAGATCTGATCCTACCAATATTAGCTTTGGTAATCCATTATTAATGCCTGAATTTGCTAATTCAGTCGAGATTAATTATCTAAAAAATTGGGAAAGGCA
Source organism: Bacteroidetes bacterium ADurb.Bin302 (assembly GCA_002069025.1). Next base: position 3,019 of record MWBK01000046.1, read on the forward strand.
TACATTATCTGTCGGTTTGTTTTATCGTTATACAGAAAACGTTATACAATCAGTAAAACGATTGACAGATCTTGGTATTATGGAAAACACTTACGAGAATATTACGTATTCACAAAACGCAGGAGCTGAAATCGTTGCAAAAAATCGTCTTTTCAATAACTATCTCGATTTAACAACTTCGCTTAGTGCTTATTACTATCAGTTAGGTGCTAACGAAGAATGGGATGTGGCTGAAACAAATAGTTTTTCGTGGAATGCTCGTATCAACGCCAATGTTAAAATAATAAGCAACTTGTCTGCACAAATAACAGCATATTATAACTCACCACGCATTGTAGCTCAAGGTACAGTCAGCGATAACTACGCAATGGATTTAGGATTAAGAGCAAATTTCTTGAATAAAACCCTGAGCTTAAGTTTATCTGTTAGAGACGTGTTAGATTCTCGTACGCATACGCAAAACATTACTTGGGGAGAAAATTTTTATCAAGAAAATGCAAACACAACATGTGGACGTAGTTATAGATTAACATTGACATATAATTTTGGCAATATGAAAGCCAAAAAACAAAAGAAGAACGAAAATACAAATGAAGATTCCGGCGAAGATATGGATAACGGCATGGGCAGTTTCTAAAAAAACTGTATATTTGTAAATCTTTTATGAGACAGATGTTATTAGTAATAATGAAATTTATACACCATGAAAAAACTAATTTTAACCATTGCTAGCATTGCTGTAACAAGTATATTGTTTGCTCAAATACAAACAAATCCTTCTAATCAGTATTACAACAATCAAAATGAGTATTATAATGCACAACTGCCCATTAACACTAAGAGTGTTAGTGGCCCAAACAAAGAAGTAGTAAATGTTTTTTATATTACATTCAACTACCCTTCCCAATCAATAGAAAATGCAATTCTAGAACGACTTAAAAAAGAAGGTCTAGAAGGTAAGAAAATGAAAAATAATTTCTTTGCATTCAAAGGTGTTAAATACAATTACCTATGGAACAGAACTTTTGACTTCTACATAAATGTTATCGGATCTCAAAACGCAGGAACCGTTAATTTGCTTATGTCTCAAGGATATGATAACTTTATTGACACAAACGATTATGAAATCCAGAAACGAGTATCTGATTGGTTAACCGGTTTGGATATTGATATTCAAAGATATATTCATTCACAAACTCTTAATGGAGAAATTAAAGAATATGAAGAAGCTCAAAAAGAGCTCAAAAAACTAAACAAAGAAAAATCAAAAATAGAATCTAAAATTGCAAAAAAAGATATTGAGAGACGTACTTTTGAAGCCAAACGCACAATTCCCGATCAAAATAACATGAACAGTATAGACCCGAACATACTTGAAAAAGAACAGAAGAAAGCAAATGATCTTGAAGAGGATAGGAATAAACTTGATTACGAATTAAAAGAGATTAAACAAAAAATTGAAGCTGCAGAAAAACATGTTGCAGAGCACGATAAAGCAATTAAAGAGATTAAATCTGCTAAACCATAATTAAGGCTTATCATGCAACAATTGAATGTCTTATTTTCAAAAACATTTAAAGAAGACGCTACTTCAATACAAAAGATTGCAGAATCAGGATCAAACAGACGCTATCAGCGCATGTATGGTAGTTCATTTAGCGTAATTGGTGTGTATGGCGAATCTATTCGCGAGAATAAGGCATTTATTGCAATGTCGCAACATTTTAAACAATGTAACATTAATGTTCCTCGGGTACTTGCCGTATCCGAGGATTTTCATTACTACATAACTGATGATTTAGGTCAAATATCTTTATTTGATTGTTTAAATCAAAAAGACATCCTTCCATTATTACAAAAAACCATATCAAAACTACCTGTTATACAATTCGAAGCAGGTAAAACACTAGATTATTCTGTATGCTTTCCGCAAAGTGAATTCAATAAAAGAACAGTGTTTTGGGATTTGAACTATTTCAAATATGAGTTTCTAAAACCTTCTGGTATTGAATTTGATGAAGAACTGCTCGAAAATGAATTTGAGCTAATGTCTGATATTTTACTGAAAGAAAACGACAATACCTTTATGTATCGCGACTTTCAGTCTAGAAATGTTATGATAAAAGATGGAGAACCATGGTTTATTGATTTTCAAGGAGGAAGAAAAGGTCCAATATATTACGATCTTGCATCGTTTATATATCAAGCAAAAGCTAAATTTTCAGAAGACACGAAGGAATCTCTAATAAAAACTTATCTTGAAGCACTTAAGCCGTATAGAGACATATCTTTCGATAAATTTAAGAAAGAATTTTCATACTTTGTGCTTTTTAGAGTGCTACAAACATTAGGAGCATATGGTTTTAGAGGACTTATAGAGCATAAATCACATTTTATACAAAGCATACCATACGCCATCGCAAACCTGAAACAGACATTAAACACATACTCTTTCTCGGAATTTCCGTACCTAAAAAAGCTTTTAGAGCAACTAATAAATAAGTACCAGATATCCGAAACAACCGACTCTGATCAATTGATAGTTCGCGTATTCAGTTTCTCTTATAAAAAAGGAATACCTGATGATTATTCAGGTAATGGAGGTGGTTTTGTGTTTGATTGTAGAGCATTACATAACCCTGGAAGATACGACGAATACAAACAACTTACGGGCTTAGATAAACCGGTAATTGATTTTATAGAAAACAATGGTGAAATGCAATTGTTTTTAAATAATGTATTTGCAATAGCCGATTCGTCTGTTGAAAGATATATTAAACGAGGATTTACTAATCTAATGTTTAGTTTTGGTTGTACCGGCGGACGTCACAGATCTGTTTATGCAGCGCAAAAACTCGCAGAACATATCTCAAAAAAATACGGAGTTAAAGTAGCGCTTACGCATCGTGAGCAATCAATAATGACTAGTTTATGAAAGCAATGATTTTCGCGGCAGGATTAGGCACTCGTCTAAAACCTTTGACCGATACTACGCCAAAAGCATTAATTCCGGTTAAAGGTAAAACTTTACTTGAGCATGTTATTATAAAACTAAAAGATGCAGGTTTTAAGGATATAGTTATAAATATACATCATTTCGGAGAACAAATAATAGACTTTTTACAAGCTAACAATAATTTCGGTATCAATATCGTTATTTCTGATGAACGTGGAATGTTACTTGAAACCGGTGGAGGTATAAAAAAAGCCGCCAATTTACTCGGAAATGAGCCATTCTTGATTCACAATGTTGATATTCTATCAAATGCTGATTTAGGCGCCTTATATAGGGCTAATACGCAGTCTAACGCAGTTGCAACATTACTGGTAAACAAACGAGAATCATCTCGTTACCTACTATTTGCAGAATCAAGATTAAATGGATGGACTAATGTAAAAACCGGAGAGATTAAAAGTCCATACACTAATATTGACATAGAAAGAACCGATCGTTTTGCCTTTAGCGGCATTCAGGTATTTTCTCCACAACTATTCAAATACATGGACAATTTTCCTGACAAGTTCTCTATTATAGATTTTTATCTTGCAATATGCAATAAGGAAAAAATCAGCTATTATATACAAGAAGACTTAAAACTACTCGATGTAGGTAAAATTGATTCACTCGAACAAGCTGAATCATTTATTTAATATCCATGTGTATATCCCTAAAACCTAGGAAATACAAAATACCATCCAATCCTATTGTTGATATTGATTGACTTGCATTAGCTATAACCTTTGGTTTTGCATGAAATGCTATTCCAAGTCCTGCTAAATTAAGCATTGGCAAATCATTTGCTCCATCACCTACAGCGACTACCTGCTCTAAATCAATCTTTTCTACTTGAGCAATTAAATGTAATAACTCCGCCTTACGTTTTCCATCCACAATATCACCTAAATAGCGGCCTGTTAGTTTTCCATTCTCTATTTCCAAGTTATTTGCATATACAAAATCAATTCCAAATTGTTTTTGAAGGTATTCGCCGAAATATGTGAAACCTCCTGAAAGTATTGCAATCTTAAAACCGAACTTTTTCAACACTTTCATAAGTCTTTCTGCGCCATCCATTAATGGTAAATGTTCAGCAATATCAACCATAACTGATTCATCAAGACCTTTTAGCAAAGCCACACGCTTAGTAAAACTTTCTTTAAAATCAATCTCACCACGCATTGCAGATTCTGTAATAGCTCTTACTTCCGAGCCAACTCCGGCCTTATCGGCAAGTTCATCAATCACTTCTGTTTTAATTAATGTAGAATCCATATCAAAACATATTAATCTCCTTGCACGACGATACATATCATCTTTCTGAAATGAAATATCTATTCCCTCCTTTGCAGAAATTTCCATAAAACGTGATGATATTATATTTTTATCTTTCAATTCACCGCGTAAAGAAAGCTCAATACACGACCGTACTTCATCAGAATTATTTTCATCTAAAGGTGGACGACCTGTAAGCCTTTTAATTGAATCAATATTTAGTTCCTGATCTAAAATAGACTTTGTAACTAATGAAAGTTGATTAGCTGTAATAACACGACCAAGAATAGTAGTTACATACCTACTTTTGCCCTGACGACCAACCCAATTATTGTATCTATCTTCCGGTATTGGAGTAAAACGCACTTGCACACCTAATTCAGAACATTTAAATAATATTTCTTTCAATATATGTCCGGATTGAATCTCGTTATCCATTTTAAATAGGATGCCCAAAGATAGTGTATGATGAATGTCAGCCTGACCAATATCCAATATTACAGCGTTATAACGTCCTAATATATCTGTTATTGATGCAGTTACTCCAGGACGATCATCGCCCGATATATTTATAAGTATAATTTCACTTGTCATAATAAGTCATTTATAACGTTTGCAAAGATATTTGTTTTTTTAGTAACACACAAATTTGCTGCATTATCTAAATTAAATAATAGTGAATATACATTTGAAGTAATATAAATAAGAAAGCCCCATAAGTGTTAACTTATGAGGCTTCTGTAAAAAGGCGGCTACCTACTCTACCACTGTACGCAGTACCATCGGCGCTACCGGGCTTAACTTCTCTGTTCGGAATGGGAAGAGGTGGAACCCCGACGCTATAACCACCTAAAATATCTAAACATATTGAAAACAACATACATGAAAGAAATCCTGATAAAGAGAAAACTCGGGCTATTAGTACTGCTCAGCTTTGACGTCTCCGCCTTTACACTTGCAGCCTATCAACGTGGTAGTCTTCCACGGCCCTCAAACGAGATCTAATCTCGAGGTTGGCTTCGCGCTTAGATGCTTTCAGCGCTTATCCATTCCGCACTTAGCTACCCGGCGGTGCACCTGGCGGTACAACCGGTAAACCAGCGGTACGTCCAACACGGTCCTCTCGTACTAGTGTCAGCTCCCCTCAAATCTCAACGCCCACAACAGATAGGGACCGAACTGTCTCACGACGTTCTGAACCCAGCTCGCGTGCCACTTTAA
>MWBK01000047.1 GCA_002069025.1 Bacteroidetes bacterium ADurb.Bin302
TATTTGTAGATTCATTATGGACTATCAATGATCTAGAATATATGACAGTATTATATCCAGAAGAAACTGTCTTACCAGGAACAACTCAGACTGCAGATGGTTTAATATTATGGAGACTACCATGCCAACATTTTAGCTACAATACTATATAATGTAATAAATTTTGGAGGAATATTAACATGCCACTAAATGAAATATCATTAGCAATTTCACCATATGTTGCAAGAACTGGAAAAGCTATACAATTCTATATGAACAATAAAGACAAGACATTAGATAAAGGTTTAATGTTATGTATAGCTGAAGGACCATCTGGAGGCTGGCCTTTAGTTGAAGGTACAGAATCTGCACCGATTCCAACATTAGATACAAAACAGCTCTCACTTCCTATCGGATTTAAGCGTTTCAAATCTCTTGATTTTGTAATATCAAATACTGAAGGAGATTTGTCCGTTGGTGGATTGAATTGGACAAAGTTGACAGCCGGAACTGATGAAGAATTATATGCTTCCGCGATAACCAATAATTCAAGATGGTTGTATATTGAAGCTGAATTAGAAACATCGGAATTGGTTGGCGAAACATATCGTCAGGTTGGATTATTTTCAGATCTAAAGATTGATACTGCGATTGCAACAGACTATGCTACGCGGCAGTTGTTTTTACCATCAGAAATGATTCGTACTGGGACATCACCGAACTATAGCTATGATGGTATACTTGAGGTATATCAAAATAAATACCCAGTTACAAGACCAGTTGAATTAAAAGAAATATTCACATGGGTCCTAGAATTTTAAGGCAATAAAGAGGGATATCTAATGTCTGAAATAAAAACAAATCTAAATACTACTCCGTATTATGATACTACTCCTGAAGAGTTAGCTAAAGGTTACATTAAATATCTGGCAACTGAAGAACAGGTTTTACAGAATCGTGAATTAAACGTTGCTCAGGGTCTAATATATGGTAATCTTCGTAAAGTCACAGATTTGATTGTTGAAGATGGTTCGATAGTTTCCGGGTGTAACTTTATTAATGACTCTCATGATGAAATTTGTACTTTACAGGCTGGAGAAATATATATTAGTGGAGTTATTGTTAAAATAGCTGAAACTGAATGGACATATACAAATGTTCCAACAGGTTTGGCTTATGTTTGTGTAGAAATTCAACAAAGAGTATACACTGAATTAGATGATCCTTCTTTATATGATCCTGCTGAAAATATTGAAAATCATGGAAATCGAGGTGGGCATCGTCTAAAATTAGAAGCTGTTCCATCAATATTGACCTCGGCAGAATTTGCCTTAGAATCTTCTACAAATAACAATATCATTGATATACTTAAAATAAACGGTCGCGACGTTATTGGTCCGACAAAACCTAAGCCAGTTTATGGTAAACTATATAGTTATTTAGCTCAAAGAACATACGACGCCAATGGAGATTTCATTGCTAATGGTTTAGTAGTTTATTCAGAAAAAAATAAGAATGACACTTTAAATAAATATAATATACGCATAACCAAAGGTCGCGCTTACATCAAGGGGTTTGATTATACATACGAACAAGATACTATACTAACAACTAAATCTGCCATAGATTCATTATCTTCCGTTCCTTCAGCTCCAGAAATTAAAACTTATGCCGGCAGTTCAACTAAATACTATTTAAGTCATTCAGCCGTCAAATCAATCGTTGAAGTTTTTGGTAAAGTTGAAGAGACAAATGTAGAAATGAGTTATACCGGCGTAGATGATCCAATTCCTGCATTGTATACTCCGGCTGTCTCAGTTTCAAATGTACATGATGGCGTTACAACATATACTGAAAATACTGATTTTACATTAACTAATAATAAAATACATTGGTTGGGTGCCACTCATCCATCTGGAACATATTATCTCGATGTTCAATATAGCTATAATTTTGTATTAGGTGTAGACTATTCTACATCGATCGATTCTATTGGTTATTATATCATGTTCACAGGTTCCGGAAAACTTCCGGTTACTAGCTCAGATTTTAATATTGATTATGAGTGGTATTTAAGTCGGATTGATCTGATCTATATGAAAGAAGACGGAAGTTTAATTGTTAAAAATGGTACTCCTGGAGAAGATTATGAAATTAAGACTCCAAATCTACCTTTAGGTGGGTTACCATTGGCTACAATTGTAGTAATTCCAAACGAAAAACCAGAAAATTATCGAATCAACAATTATAACATATATCGAGTTCCAACAGTCACACTTCAAGACATGAAAAAGAGACTAGATAATGTTGAATATAACATTGCTATGACTAAACTTGAAACTCAAGCAGAAAACGCTCATCTTGAAAGAGAAGATTCAACTACACTTAAAAACATATTTGTTGATGGTTTTGTTGGTTATAACAAGTCTGATTTGTATAATGCTTTATTTGATTGCACATTAGATTTATTTGAAGAAAAGGCTATGTTGCCACTTACAATTGAATCATTGGGTGGTAAAGATGAAATTATTATAACTGAAGATGATACTTCTGCAATACCATCGCATGGAATATTAACTCTTCCATATACAACAATGGAAGTGGATTGGCAACGCTATGCTACACATTGGATTGATGCAGCACCATATTATTATACTGGATTAATTCCTAAAATTGCATGCGATCCCAAAAATTCAACTAAATTCTACGATACTGGATTAACAAAAATTATCTGGTTACCTAATCGTGTAATTTATTCGTCTAGTATTGTCAACAATTGGAATTCGAGAACATCAACTTCAAACTTAAGTACAATTTCAAACTTAAGTGTTGGTCGAAATATTGAAGGATTTGAGTGGATGGATGGAAATGCTTGGGTAAGAACTAGTTCATCTTCTTCATCTAATGGAAGTTGGACTACAACAACAAGAACAGTTAGAACAAGTGACATTGTCGGCGAAGAAGTTGTATCATCCAAAACTGAACAAATCAATCTAATTCCTGAACCATTTATTGATCCGGAATTGCTTATCACTGTTATAGGAAAAGATTTTGAACCAGAAAGAACTGTTAGAATTTATCTAGAAGATACGATCGTATATGCTACAGTCTCTACAGGTTCATTAGCTACGAATTCAACAATATATCCGGGATATATTGTGACTGATACTGATGGTGGATTTATTGCTGAATTCAAAGTACCTGCAGGAATACCAGTTGGAACGAAAGAGGTTTTTGTTGAAACAGTTCTAGAGTCCGGTGAAGATGAAGAATATTATAAAAGTGCTATAGATACATTTACTGCATCTAGTTATATTCGTCATTGGCTGACTACAGTTTATATGAGAAAAATTGAAAAAATAACAGATACGACATATATTTCTAGACGTATGACGAGACCGCCCCGTCCTGAACGCAGGGAGCATGACGGGCATGATCGCGATCCAATTGCTCAGTCTTTTGTCTTTGATGAAGATACATTTATTTCTGGAATAGATTTATTTTTTAGAAATGCTTCAAATGAAGTTGGAGCGTACGCTTGGATAAATATCCGAGAAATGATTAATGGATATCCAACCGGGGCAATAATATATTACAAAGAATTAGCTCACGCGGACATAAGTGCTGCTGTATCACTGGATGCGTCCAAATGTTTACATGTTGATTTCGATTATCCGTTATATTGTGAATCTGGTAAAGAATATGCATTTACTATAGGTTCAAATAAAAATGGTTATCATGTATGGTATGCTAAAATGGGTAATCGCGATGTCACAACAGATGCTCAAGTTACACTTCAGCCACATCCAAAAGGTGTTATGTTTGTATCATCTAATAATAATACTTGGACTCCAGTCCAAGATTCAGATATTAAATATGTTCTATATCGTGCAGTTTTTGAACCTTCAATTGATTTCTATATTCCAAGCGTAAGACCTGTCGATGTAGGATATACTGGTTCTATTGGAAACTATAGTTTAGCTAATATAACTATACCTAATGTTGTATTTGAAGACACTGAGTTTGAGACTTATTATGGAATGAATTTAACTGATCCATATACTAATACGAATTGGTTGAATTTGCCACTAGAAGAAAAAATTACATTTACTTTATTACAAGATTATATTGATAATGGAATGACTATGAGTATTAAAATGTCTCTTGCAAGTTCAAATGATAGAGTTTCACCCGTTGTCAATGCAAATAAAGTAGAAGCATTTTTGGCTAAATATAAAAACTCAGGTTCATATATTCAACATTCATTTGATATTCAATAATTGAGGGGTATTAATCATGCTTACTAGTAAAAAGATTAGATTGTTATGGCAAGAAAAAATTGAAGATGGTTATACTTCAATTATTCCAAAAGTTAGTTTCGATAGAGGAAATGATTGGATAAGTTTGCAGACATTATCAGGTGATGCTCGAACTAATACCGAAAGTTATTTGTCATCTGAAGCTTTGGATAATGGTTACAATCAATTAGACATAACATTTGGTATGTGTCCAGAAATCGTCCCAGAGATAAAAGAAGTAGTAACTGCTGCACATACTCCTGGATTTGCAACAGGAACGTGGTATTTTGCCGTTTCAGCCTTGACATACGACTATCCAGGATTTGAGACTGTTAGTACATCTAGTTATTTTAATGGTCCAATAAGCAAAGTAGTTGAAGTTGTATTAGGTGAAAGTTCATCTGTTGATCTTTATGTTAGATATCCAGAATATACAAAAGGATTGGCTGTTTATTGGGGACAAGATGATGGTGGGACTGTAACATTGAAACTTCACCATGTAACAAATTTTGTACAAAAACTTAAAACAACTTTAACAGATATTGGAACAACTATTGAACTATTGAATGAATATCCGTTCCCTAGTTATGGCACGGTTAAAATTGATAATGAATATATTGATTATGAATCATGCACATGGGATACCGATCACTGGGAATTGACAGGATTGACTAGAGGGCAAAGAGGTTCAACTGCCGCAACACATACTACGAGTTTTGGAAATGAAATAGAAGTATATTTAGCTAATTATACAGGTGGTATTTATGGAGAAATTCCAGAAAGAATTTATCCTAAACCAACAACATCCGCCAATCTTGAACAATATCTTAATTTTGATAGCAGCTCAGTTTTAAACCTGGTTTCTGGAGGTTCAACTCCAACAACATTAGGTACACTTGAATATTCATCGGATTTTGCTTTAATGGGCAAAACTTTAAAGCTCCCAGGAACTGGTGTTGTTAAAACCAATGAAGCATTAACTGATACTGGATCACTACATTTATTACATGCGTTTGTTGATTTAGTCGACGATGCAAATCCTTACATCTTCAGCGCTCTTTCAGGACTATGGCTAGCAATTGATAAAACAAACCTTAAACCAATTTTAGGTTACGACACAACAACAATATTATCTAGTGACGATCCAAGAACACCATCTTTAAGTAAATTGGATCTAGATCAATTAATGTTAACATGGGAACCTATAACTGGGGATTTAATGAATTTCAAATTATACATCAATGAAAACTTAGTTGCTGATATTGATTCAAGTATTGATTCAACTACTTTTACACCAGGAGAACCATATATCGGTGGATTGCAAACTGGTGTAGATACTTACACAAACACATATATCGGCTATATTGATGAATTTAGAATTTACAACACGGTATTATCATTAAATGATTGTTCAGCAATATTGGAAGAAATTTTAAATTCAGATTCTTCATATTGCGGTTTAATTTCAATCATTGATGATGGGTATTACCCTGATCTTAGTGTCGACGTCTCCGGAACTAAAATTCAGCTTTACGAACCATTAATTGACAAAGAATTCGCCACAACAACCCCAGCTACTTATGGTTATGATTATGGTGTATCTATCGACAACTGGATAGTTGAACAGTTCTACACTGATCAGAGCATACCTTCGGCAGAACATTTGACATATCCAATTGATCCAGAAGCAATAAAGATACGATTTGACATGACGTCTGATTCTCAGGGTTTTAAAACATCAGAAATTAAGAATGTATCAACGATTATATCAGAGGTAAGCTTATCATAACATGAAAAAGACTAGAGATCCTAAAACCGGTGCTATTAAATATATTCCTGATATAAATGATGTATCCAAATATAAATTAATTAACAGAATAGGTGAATTAGAGCGACGGGTTAAAAAGCTTGAAACTCTATTAAGTCAATTGAATAGTGAGGGAAATAACTAATGG
>MWBK01000048.1 GCA_002069025.1 Bacteroidetes bacterium ADurb.Bin302
CGAGCCGCAACCATCTCCTCAACCTTTTGCTTAATAATAGATATATTATCAGACAACTCTTCAATAATAGAATTATCATGAGCACTTAAACGAGCAGCCTTCTCTTTATCATATACCTGCATCATCTTATATACATTATCTAACAATAAAGACTGATAACGAGTTGCAACCGGAATAATGTGATTTATTGCCATATCACCCAATACCCTGGCTTCAATCTGAATCTTCTTAGTATAAGTTTCCCACTTAACTTCGTTACGAGCTTGCAACTCTATTTTGTTAAATACAGCTGTTTCAGCAAATAACTTAACACTTGCATCTGTAGTATAAGCATCGTAGATTTTAGGGACATTGGTTTCGCAATCTAAATTACGTTTCTTAGCCTCTTGCTTCCACGCTTCAGAATAACCGTTTCCGTCAAATCTAATTGACTTCGATTCTTTGATATATTGTTTTAACACATCGAAAATTGCTTTCTCCTTAGTTATACCTGAAGCTATTTTTGCATCAACAGTTATTTTAAACTCTTTTAATTGACCTGCTACAGCCGAGTTTAATGCTATCATTGCTGATGCACAGTTTGCAGATGAACCAACAGCGCGGAATTCAAAACGATTTCCGGTAAATGCAAATGGTGATGTTCTATTACGATCGGTATTATCAACTAATACTTCGGGTATATGAGTAACTCCAAGTTTCATTCTCTTCTTGCTATCCATTACAATAGCTTCTTCGCTGGTACTCATTTCAAGCTTGTCCAAAACTGCCGAAATCTGAGTTCCAAGGAATGCAGATATAATTGCAGGAGGAGCCTCATTTGCTCCTAAACGGTGAGCATTCTGTGCAGTCATAATAGATGCTTTTAAAAGCGCATTGTTTTTATAAACTGCCATCAATATATTAACAAGAAAAGTTACAAACTGCAAGTTCTCTTCAGGTGTTTTTCCCGGAGTAAGTAAGCCTACACCGGTATCTGTACCAAGAGACCAGTTGTTATGTTTTCCTGAACCATTAATGCCTGCAAATGGTTTTTCGTGAAGCAATACACGAAATCCGTGTTTACGTGCTATACGATGCATTAAAGACATAAGAAGTAAGTTCTGGTCGTTTGCTAAGTTAGTTTCGCCATAAATTGGAGCTAACTCAAACTGATTTGGTGCTACCTCATTATGACGTGTTTTACAAGGAATTTCATATTTATATGCTTCGAACTCCAACTCTTTCATGAAAGCCTGAACACGTGCAGGAATAGCTCCAAAGTAATGATCTTCAAGCTGTTGGTTCTTAGCACTTTCGTGTCCCATTAAGGTACGTCCTGTAAGTAATAAATCGGGACGTGCTGCATATAAACCTTCATCAACCAAGAAATATTCTTGTTCCCAACCCAAGTATGAATACACTTTCTTTACAGAGCTGTCAAAATAATGGCAAACATTCGTTGCTGCTTTATCTACTGCATTAAGTGCCTTTAACAAAGGTGTTTTATAGTCTAATGCTTCACCTGTATATGAAACAAATACTGTAGGAATACACAATGTATCGTCAACTATAAATGCAGGTGATGAAGGGTCCCATGCTGTGTAACCGCGTGCTTCAAAAGTATTACGGATACCACCATTGGGGAAACTTGATGCATCAGGCTCCTGTTGAGCCAACAATTTGCCTGAAAATTCTTCGATGATCCCATCGCCCGGTGCACCTACGTATTCTATAAATGAATCGTGCTTTTCGGCTGTACCTTCGGTTAATGGTTGAAACCAGTGAGTATAGTGTGTCGCTCCCATTTCCATTGCCCACATTTTCATACCTGCAGCAACATGGTTAGCAATTTCGCGATCTAATACCTCACCCTTATCAATAACATCACAAATGACTTTCATTGTTTCCTTCGAAAGATACTTTGACATCTGTTTACGGTCAAATACGCATTTTCCAAAATAATCAGAAGTACTTACGCTCGGAGCACTTACAGCTAAGGGTTTCTTTTTAAAAGCCTCGCTTACCACTTCAAATCTTAATGAATTCATAATCTGTTTGCTTTTTATTAGTTAAATCTTTATCATTTCTTTTCAATATAAAAAATAAAACCACCGATTCGTTAAATAACTATACAAAATATACTTACCGACGAATCGGGGTTTATTAATTATCAGTTATAGGCTGTTTCACCATGTTCATAAATATCAAGACCTTCTTCTTCAATACGTGGCGTTACTCGTAAACTTTTTATCTTATCAAGACCTTTGAAAATTACGAAGCCGCACAATAATGCCCATGCTCCCACTGTTAAAGCACCTACAGCTTGCACTGCCAATAGCCCGATTCCACCACCGTAAAACAAACCATCGGTTGTAGAAAACAAACCTACCAATATTGTTCCTGTAAAACCGCATACTCCATGTACTGAAGATGCACCTACCGGATCATCTATTTTTAATACTTTATCAATGAACTCTACAGAGAATATCATCAAAACTCCACAAATCAAACCTATAAATAAGGCTCCTGTCGGACTTACCACATCACAACCGGCTGTTACTCCTACCAAGCCTGCCAAAATACCATTTAAGGTTAATGATAAAGATGGCTTGCCATATTTAATCCATGATAAAATCAAGGCTGCCAATCCACCTACTGCGGCAGACATATTTGTTGTAAGAAACACGTGTGATATAGCTGTTGCGTCTTCTGCACTACTTGCTGCCAATTGTGAACCGGGGTTGAATCCAAACCATCCGAACCATAATATAAATACACCAAGCGCTGCTGTCGTAAGGTTATGACCCGGTATTGCACGCGTTTTTTTATCTTTTGTATACTTTCCAATACGTGGTCCCAGTACAAATGCACCTACCAACGCCAACCATCCTCCGACAGAATGCACAACCGTTGAACCTGCAAAATCGTGAAATCCGCCATCATATCCTAATAATGATAATTGTGACAGCCAACCTCCGCCCCATGTCCAATGGCCAGAAACAGGATATACTATGGCAGAAATCAGTATAGAATATATCATGTACATATAAAACTTGGTACGTTCTGCCATTGCTCCGGACACAATAGTTGCAGATGTTGCGCAAAATACTGTTTGAAATACAAGGAAAGCCTCCATTGGTACGTTAGAATCGGGATAGAAATCAAGTGAAAACAAATTTGGAACTCCCATAAAACCGCCATCACCAAACATTATTCCGAAACCCACAAACCAAAACAGGACTGTACCCAACATAAAGTCAACAAAATTTTTCATTATAATGTTGGCTGTATTTTTACTACGGGTAAAACCTGCTTCAACCAATGCAAATCCCGGCTGCATAAAAAACACTAACATCGCTGCCAATAAAACCCAAACCGTATCTAAGGGCACGATAGGACTTGCTGCTGTTTCTACTGAGGGCGCAGCCGCTTTCAAAACTTCTACAGTTTCACTAACTTCTGTCGCTTCTATTGCGACAATATCTGCTGCACAAATTTCGCCTAGAGACAAAATCTCTATTATGGGCAAAATTAGCAATAATTTAATATATCGTTTCATGATTCTTTGTTTTATTTAAAAATTGATTGTATAAAGAACAGATTTATATTTATTTCTCTTGTTCTGCATTGTAAAGAGCAATATCTCCGCGCTCACCTGTACGGATTCTAACTGAATCCTCTACCGGAATAACGAAAATACGTCCGTCTCCGATTTCTCCAGTCTGAGAAGATTTTAATATCGCTTTTATGGTTTTTTCTACATTTTTATCGCGTACTACTATTGAAACCAAAATACGTTCAATCGAACTTGTATCATAAGATACACCACGATAAATACGACCCTGACGTGATTTACCTACACCACGCACGTCATAATACGAAAACCATTCAATGTCGGCTTCCAACAAAGCGTCTTTTACATCATCGAATTTGGTTTTTCTGATAATTGCTTCAATCTTTTTCATAACTTTATGTATTAGTTAATAATGGATTTATAATTATTGATTTAAACCTAAAGGGAGAATCCAACACCTGCTACAAAATTTATAGGTCCGGATCCGAATCCTGTTCCTACTGCTGCAGGGTTACATATTAAATCTGCCTTAAGTACTATATCAACTTTACCTTTAATGTCGAATACCCTTGATGCTCCTAAAGAAACATTTGTAACCGAGAAACCGGCATTGGGAGAATAAAAGCCTCCGGTCTTTTCTATTGCAGCACCTACTTCAGCATTCAAATCGACTATGCCTTTTACAGGGTATGTATATGCAATTGAAATATAGGTTGGGAATGTTGTTGTAGCTCCATAAAGCATGGTGTTAACCGATATGCTGATTGGAACTTTTTCAAAATATTCTCCAAAATCAAATCCTACTCCTATCTCTAAATAGTGGTTATTGGTATATGCTCCGAAATAATCGAAATTACCAAGTGCATTAGTCCAACAATAATCGGTAAGGCTTAAAGATGCGCCCCAATTTGAATATCCTATGGTAAAATCGAGTTCAGAATATCCGCTACTACCGTAATTAAAATCGGTAGAGCCCCATGCACTTACTGAGAAGCCGGCTATATCAAAGCCTATTGTAGGTTGTAAACTTACCCCGGCTAGGGCTGTTCCGCGCCATACATATGATGACACTAAATCGGTTGCAAGACTTAAATTGCCTTTGGGTTTTTCGATAGTAGTTGAATCAGTTGCAAAGGCTGTAAATGAGCTAGTTATTAATAAAGCAGATAATACTAAATATTTTATATTTTTCATGATAATGTATTTTTAATTTATAATAAATAATAATGTTGCCGGACATGCGCAATAAATGCTTTTTCATGAAAAGCAAGCATTGCTTTTTTGTTTGTTACTATTCCCCTCTTTAGGGGATTCTGCGCATTAAAATACTGGTATAGTTTTGTGTTCTTGTTCATTTTTGTCAATTTAATAATGTTATAAAATGGGATCCTTATATTCTATTCATTGCTTCCAAAGTTTTTTCTTTGGTATTAAATGATGTTAGTCTTATGTATCCTTCGCCACTTGGCCCAAACCCTACTCCCGGAGTGCTTACTATTTGCTTTTCTTTCAACAAATAATCAAAAAAGTCCCACGAACTCAATCCCTCAGGTGTCTTTAGCCATACATACGGAGAATTTATGCCTCCAAAAACTTTATAAGACTTGGCTGTTAGTGACTTACGAATGATACTTGCGTTCTCTAAATAATATGCTATTGTTTCGCTAATCTGCGCCTTGCCTTCTTCTGTATATATTGCTTCTGCTCCACGTTGTATTATATATGGCGTACCATTGAATTTTGTACATTGACGGCGTTTCCAAAGGAAGTTAAGAGGGAATGCTCTATCGTACTTATCATATGCCATACATTCTTTCGGCACCACTGTATATGAGCATCTTGTACCTGTAAAACCTGCTGTTTTTGAGTAACTTCTAAACTCAATCGCTATTTTTTCTGCTCCTTCTATCTCGTATATACTATGAGGTACATCTTTTTCTGTTATAAATGCTTCGTATGCAGCATCAAATAAAATAAGAGATTTATGTGCTATTGCGTAATCAACCCATTTTTTTAATTGCTTTTTTGTCAATGTTGTGCCCGTAGGATTATTAGGGAAACATAGGTAAATTACATCTACATCTTGCGTTGGCAATTCGGGAACAAAATCATTTTTTTCGGTACAGGGCAAATAGATTATTCGGTTCCAATATCCGTTTTTAGATAATTTACCTGCTCTACCTGCCATTACATTTGAATCTACATATACAGGATATACAGGATCGGTTAAGGCAATTGTACTGCCTTTCCACAAAATATCACTGATATTAGCTGTATCACTCTTAGCGCCATCACTTACAAAAACCTCATCTCTGCTAAGTTTAACACCTAAGGGTTTATAATCAAATTCTATAATCTTGTCTATCAAAAATTCGTATCCTTGTTCAGGCCCGTATCCTTTGAAACTTGACGCATTTGCCATTTCATCAACTGCTTTATGCATAGCACTTATACAGACTTCAGGCAATGGTCTGGTTACATCTCCGATTCCCATTCTTATTAACTCCAATGCGGGATGTTCGGACTTATATGCGTTTACTCTTTGAGCTATATCTGAAAATAGATATGTTTCAGGTAATTCGATAAAATGTTGATTTAAACGTGCCATATTTTGCGTTGTTCGTGGAATGTGGAATGTGTAATGTGTAATGTGTAATGTGTAATGTGTAATGTGGAATGTGTAATGTGGAATGTGTAATGTGGAATGTGGAATGTGTAATGTGTAATGTGTAATGTGTAATGTGTAATGTGTAATGGATTATATTTCTCCTTCAAAAACTGTTTCTGCAGGGCCGGTCATTAGAACGTGTCCTGTTTTTTTGTTCCATTTTATTTGTAGGTCTCCGCCAATCAGGTGTAAGGTAACATCGTTAGTTGTGTATCCATTTAACACTGCTGCTACCAATGTAGCGCAAGCACCTGTTCCGCAAGCTAAAGTTTCACCTGTTCCTCGCTCCCAAACACGCATTTTTATATTGTGCTCATCAACTACTTCTGCAAATTCTACATTCGTTTTTTTAGGAAACATAGGATGATTCTCTATTATTGGACCTAAATGTGTTACATCTGTTAATCCTATGCCTTCTGTAAAGATTACGCAGTGAGGATTACCCATTGAAATACAGTTTATTTTATATTTTTTATCGAGAACAACTAAGGACTTATTTAAAACCATCTCTTCTGATGCCAAAACAGGTATTTTTTCAGGTTCTAATATTGGTGTTCCCATGTCAATTGTTACTGTATCGACTATATTTTCGGCATTTTTGTGTATGCTTAGGATTTTTATTCCTGCTCCTGTTTCGAGTGTAAAATTTGTTTTGTCGGTCATTTTGTTGTCGTAAACATATTTTGCTACACAACGTGAAGCATTTCCACACATTTCTGCTTCTGTTCCGTCAGGATTAAACATTCTCATTCTAAAATCACAAATGACAGAAGGCATAATAAGTACCAAACCATCAGAACCGATTCCATAGTGGCGATCGCTTAATTTTTTTGCCAGAAGTTCCGGATTCGTAATTACATTTTTTGTTGCATCAATATAAATGTAATCATTTCCTATACCATGCATTTTGGTAAATCTCATTTTGTCATTATTTTTAATTAAAACATATCATAATGTTTTTAATAATGCAAAAATACTATCATTTGTATTCGAAAAACTTATTTTTTAGTTATTTTAGACACAATTAATTTGCATTGTGATAATATCTAATATTTAAAGCTTTAATAGTTATAGATTATAATAAAATCAACTGGTTTTATTATAATTCGATACTTGCGTTAATAGTATAAGCATTATAAAAAAATGTATTATCTTTACAGAATAGAGCAAAACAAATACGATTATGAGTAAAAGAATCTTTGCCATAGGTGATATTCACGGATGTTTTGACTCTCTTATAGAATTGATAGAAAATGTAATATCTCTCAAGAAAGAAGATAAACTAATTCTTCTAGGTGATTATATTGATAGAGGATTAGATAGTAAAAAAGTCCTTGATTATATTATTACTTTACAGAGTAATAATTATGATATAGTAACATTGCATGGTAATCATGAATCAATGTTGATTGATGCATATTACAATGAAGATGTAACATCTAAATGGATACAAAATGGCGGTTCTGAAACATTGAAAAGTTTTGAAGTCGATTCATTAAAAGCTATTGACCCCAAATACATAAACTTCTGCAATAATTTGAAATCGCATTATGAATTAGATGAGTACATCTTTGTTCACGCAGGCTTAAACGATAATCTTGAAGATCCTTTTTCTGACACTTATAGTATGCTATGGAGTAGTAAGGAGCAATATTTAAATCCTTTATTAGTAGATAAAATAATCATTCATGCTCATTCTCCGGTATCTCTTAATTTTACTCAGAAACAAATTTCAAATAATAGTAGAGTCATCAATATTGATGGAGGTAGAGTATATAATAACGCTAATTGGGGTAAACTTATTGCTATTGAAGTAAATACTAGAACTATTCTATTTGTTAGTTAAGATAATAGTTATATATTTGCAATTCGCGAATCGCGAATTATACATTATTTATATGAAGAAACACAATGGAATGCGACCACAGGACATAGTGGTATTGATAAAGATAATATCTATACAGCAACCGAACTGGCGAAATATAGATATCGCTAATTCTATTCTTATTAGTGCTTCTGAAGTATCTGAAGCACTAAATAGATGTAAAATTGCTGGACTTATTGATTCTAAAAAAAAGAAAGTAAACATTAACTCCTTTCTAGAGTTCTTAATCTATGGATTAAAATATGTTTTTCCTGTTCAACCTGGTTCTATAGTAAAAGGAATCCCAACTGCTCATTCTGCTTCTCCAATTAAAGAACATATATCTACAGGTAACGATATTTATGTGTGGCCATACATTAAAGGAGGGTCTCGTGGACAAGCAATTGAACCACTGTATAAAAATCTACCTAAAGCAGTTGAAAATGATGTTTTATTCTATGAATTATTAGCAATTATTGATACAATACGAGTTGGTCGTGTACGGGAAATAGAGATTGCTATTGAAGAATTAAAAAAACGACTAAAGAATGCCTAGTACAAATATAACAATGCTCCAAACTGTTGCTAATGGGTTAGAGGAGTTAAAAGATGATATGGTTTTCGTTGGAGGTTCTGTCGCAGAACTTTATGTAGATAATCCGGCTGCATCTGATATTAGGCCTACATTAGATGTAGATTGTGTTATAGAATTAAGTTCGAGAACTGCTCATGCAAAATTAGAAGAAGCATTACGGGCAAAACGATTTGCGAATGACACCTCTCAAGGAGCTCCAATTTGTAGATGGATATATCAGGATATTAAAGTTGATATTATGCCCACCGACTCCAATGTACTTGGATTTACCAATATCTGGTATGACGAAGGAGTTGACAATAAGATTATAAAAACTTTACCTGATGGTACCGAAATATTTGTATTCCCACCGGAATATTATCTTGCAGCCAAATTCGAGGCTCATAGAGGAAGAGGAGGAAATGATCTCAGACAAAGTCATGATTTTGAAGATATTATTTACATTTTTGACAATTGTCCAGAGATAGTAGAAAATATTAGGAATGCAAATCAAACTGTAAAAAATTATCTAAAACAAGAATGCCGGAACTTGTTGGGGAATGACAATTTAACGGAAGGTATTGAAACAGCTTTACCATATGGGTCGGATGAAGAAAATACAGATATAATTTTGGAATTAATCAATCGTATTGCGGAAATAGAACTATAGAGAATAAGGAAACAACATATAAATTATCAATGTTGTCCAAAAAACGCTAAAGAAGTCTTAGGCTTTTTCAAACTTAGTAAGTTTCTGTAAAATACACTTGTTCAATTATATTCATCTAATCAGATTCTTATAAAATCTAGAAATACGATTATGAGTAAAATCGCAATTGCAGGACTTATCAACATTGAAAGCACACTTAAAATTGATGCATTTCCTATTAAATATGAGCCTATTACTTATGCGGATTTTAAAATAAAAACAGCAGTATCAGGCGTAGCCTATAATATTACAAAAGCCTTACACACACTGGGCGATGAAGTTAATTTGATATCGATGACAGGGGATGATAAAGAGGCAAAGCAAATAGAAACAGAGTTGCTAAATGAGGGTTTAAGTATGCAATACATTTTACCTGCACTAAAAGAGACTCCACAATCGGTTATACTGTATGATTCTGAGGGCAAAAGACGCATCTACTGCGATTTGAAAGATATTCAGACTTGCTCTTACAACACAAATATTGCAAATGATATTTTTGAAACATGTGATGCGGCTGTGCTATGTAATATAAATTTTGCAAGAGGATTCTTAGGCATCGCCAAAAAGCTACATATACCCATTGTTACTGATGTACATGTTTTCTCTGATCCGCAAGATGCTTACAACCACGATTTCTTGAATGCTGCAGATGTGTTGTTTTTGAGTGACGAAGGACTGCCATGTACTCCAAAGCAATTTTTGCACACTTTGTCCGAAATTTATCCTATGAATGTTATTGTTTTGGGATGTGGAGCAAAGGGTGCTGTGTTATATGATAGAAAAAAAGGACGTATCAGAAGTTTTTCTGCTGCTACAAATATTGCTCCTGTAGTAAATACTGTTGGAGCGGGAGATGCTTTACTAAGTGCATTTACGCATTTTTACTTACAGGGAATAGATCCTGCCGAATGTTTACGTAAGGCACAGATTTTTGCGGCTATTAAAATATCTGCTAATGGAGCTGCCCAAGGATTTGTTTCTGAACAAGAGCTAAGTCGCTATGTATAAATGGATATCCGTAAAAGCATAATTTAATATGCGATTTTTTTGTATTTTTTAAGATCACACAATATAAAAGATCGTTTTTCGTTATATCTTTGTACAGTTTTTGCAAACGTTTACAAAAACTATCGCAACTCCCTTAACTTCTTTATGAAAAATGTCGTCCTTCGGGATGAGTTTTTTTGTGATAACCTTTTTATCAAATATCGTAATCTGAAAAAGCGCACTTTTGCAATGGTGGCAGCCTTACTTACGCTGTGCAGTATTAGAGTAAATGCAGCATACGAACTAGTTTGGTCTGACGAATTTAATTGTTCAAACGTAAATACTTCTGTTTGGAACTACGAATTAGGTACCGGCGATCAAGGCTGGGGGAACTGGGAACAGGAATACTACTCAAATAGTACAAATAATGTTTATACTGAAGATGGTAGCTTAGTAATCAAGGCTATTAGAGATAATACTCAGTACGATCCGAATTACAATACTTCGTTTACCTCAGGACGTATTAAAAGTAACGCTAAAATTCAGGCAAAGTATGGCAAAATTGAGGCTAGTATTAAATTACCTCAGGCGGTAAAAGGAATATGGCCCGCATTCTGGATGCTTGGCACGGGAAAAAGCACTTGGCCTTATCAAGGTGAAATAGATATTATGGAATATATGTGTACGTCAAGTTCTTATAGCGATGTTAAAAGTACTCTACACTGGAACGCAAACGGCATGAATGGAGCTTATAGTCCTGCAGATTATGGTTTAAGCAAAACTGTAAGTAACCCAACGCAGTATCACACATATACTATGGAATGGACTCCTACTACTATTAGGAGTTATGTCGATGGGGTTCAATATTACATTATTGACATTAACAGTGCTAATTTTGATGCTTTTCAGCATGAATTTTACATATTGTTAAATCTCGCAGTAGGTGGTAGTTTTGTTAATTATGAAATTGACGGAAGTTTTCAAGAAGCTGCGATGTATGTTGATTGGATTAGAGTATATCAAGACAAAAGTGCTTATCCTGCTTCTTCTTTAACTGATAATTCTACTGAATGTAATGACGAACCTGAATCTCCGTATGATCAAATTCTTGTTTATTGCGATCATAGCGGAAGTGGTAAGGTTATGGATTTACGTGGTTCAAATTTCTATATATGGAGTAATACTGTAACAGTTACTAGTTTGGGTTCTACTTTTGAAGGTGCTAACTCCATGGCGCTTTCTACTTCAAAAGCTCTTGGCTGGTATGGTGGTGGATTTACAAATACTACTTCGCGCGAGTATTCATTCCTAAATAATTATTCTTTACATTTTGCATATTACACCAGTTCAACAGAACCTTTCGGTGTTAAAATCAGTGATGTTGTACACACGATCAATCCTACCCAAACTAATACTTGGGTTGAAGCTGAAATCCCTGTTTCAAGCCTTAACGGGATCACCTTAGGAACTTCATCTGATATGCTTTTATTCAGTATTTGTAATGGCAACGGCGAAACTTTGTCAGACGGACGTCTTATAGCTTTTGATGATGTATATTATTACTACAAAGAGCCAACACCAAGTATCTCTGAGGTTAATGCATCACCCATAGGGGCATGTCTTGGTTCTACTGTAAATTTTTCTGCTGCATACAATTCTTTTAGTGGTACTCCTACTATTCAATATGCTGTAAAAAAAGCTGCGGGTTCGTACACAAACATATCAGGAAGTTCATACACAGCTCTTTCTGCGGGTGATTATACTGTAAAAGCTACTGCTACTTATGGTTCTGAAAGTGCTGAAAACACAAGTACTTTTACAATATGGGATAACCCGACTGTTTCTATTTCTCCTTCTGTAAGCACAATAACATGTACTAATGCTTCATCAGTACTAACTGCTAGCGGCACTAATATTGCATCGTACAAATGGGATGATAATTCAATTAATGCAACACGAACAGTTAATACCGGCGGTACTTATACCGTTA
>MWBK01000049.1 GCA_002069025.1 Bacteroidetes bacterium ADurb.Bin302
AGGCAGTTTATGTAGTTTAGTGTCTTTTCTTATTCTTCCTATAAGTGTAGTACGACCAGGTAGATTTTTCATTACTTCACCATTCGTATAGCTTCCATCAACACTTACTATTAGCTGTTTATCCTTTGCAATTGTTTCATCAAGATTCTCTCTCAATGCTTTTATTCTCAAACTTCCTTGTTTGTTGAGTCTAGCTTGTTTTTTCTTTTCTTTAAATTCTAACACTTCTTCTTCGGTAGCATTCCTCTGTAGTTTTGTAACTGGCGGACAATGAATAAAATCTATTGGCAATGCTCTAGATTGACAGTTGGTATCATGGTCGGCTATAGCTATTGACATCTGAAGGTATCTTTGCCCCCAAACAAAATTTGTATGGAAGGGTGGTCCCAATGGGTCTCTCCTCCAGCCAGTACCTGGAATCTTCTTACCTTTTTTGCGAATCAAAGTATCATCCATATGTGCAACAATATTTTCGGATGATGCTTGTATAGAAGCAACTTCTTTTAATATTGTTCTATTCATTTCCTCTATATTTATCCTGTTTTGGCTAAATATTCTATAAGCAGCACTCCAGTCTACAAACTGTTTACCGCAGCCCGTAAGCATTCCTGTTACAGTATGTCTTCCATAACATGATATTAACCCAATGGCCATAGACTTAACTCTTTCTGCAATTCTTCTTTGTGAAAAAGAATTGAAGCAACTATTAATAAGTTCGTTGAAGTTATCTAGCAATGTCACTTTTTGGTCTTGAGTTTTTTTTTCAATGCAGCCACAGCTTTGTCATCTCTCCTCAGAACAATATTTTGATGATCATCAATAATCCATTCTACCTCTTCTCCTTTTTCAAACTCAATTGCTTGAGCAACAGCTGCAGGAAAATTAACATACCACTGCTCGCTGGCAGTTCTTTTGATTAATTGAATTTTAGTTTTGTATCCCATATTTAAAAATATCTAGTTGTATAACTAGATACAAAGATGCACAAAAAAAAGGAACAAACAAACATTTATTCCCTTTTTTTTGTAAAAGTGCCAAAGTCAAGGAGCAAAATATTTATTTTGCTTTTAAGGTACAAATAAATAGTCACGAGATGGAGCAAATCAAGTCTTGCCCCGTTCGTTTTTGGGACAAGGCACATAAAGTTTGGTTGATACCATATTCAAAGGCTAATTGGCAATTATTATTTCAAAAGATTGGGAAGATTTCATATAATATAGTAGAGGAAGTTATTCAATTGAATTATTTTCCGGAGAGATTTTATAAGAAGAAAGATGCTTCCACTATTTCTCTAAGGAAGAAAGAGAAGGAAGATCTTTCCTCTCCTCATCAAAATGCGATAATAAGAATGAAAGAACAATTGATAATCCGGCGTTATCAACCGAATACGCATAGAACGTATTTGGCGTGCATGACAGAATTTCTGACTTATTATAATAGTAGAACAGTTGAAGGTCTGACACACGATGATATCAAGGCATTTATGTTGCACAAAATACGCATAGATAAAATTTCAGAGAGTACTCAAAATAGTCTAATCAATGCGATAAAGTTCTATTATGAACATGTAGAAGGACGGGATAAGTTTTATCTATATGACTTACGTCCACGAAAAGCTAAGAAGCTAACGGGCTTCTTGAGTAAAGAAGAAACAGCAAAATTGTTGAAAGCAACAGATAATATAAAGCATCGACTTATTCTGCAACTTATTTATTCTGCAGGTTTGAGATTGGGGGAATTGACCCGACTTAAAGTCAGGGATATCCATATCGAGATGGGAATAGTAGAAATAAAGTGTGCCAAAGGCAAGAAAGATAGGATTACCAAATTATCGAAAACACTAATTCCTTTGTTGGAGCGATACCTATCGGAGTACAAACCATCCTACTATCTCATTGAGGGTCAAACAGGTGGCAAATACAGTGCCCGTAGTGTGCAAGCTGTTCTACATCAGGCAGTGCAAAAGTCAGGTGTCGATGAAAACACTACGGTGCATACACTACGCCATACTTTTGCTACGCATCTGATACTGGATGGAATGGACATCCGTTTGGTTCAGGAATTATTGGGGCACAACTCATTAAAGACGACTGAAATCTATACACATATCACAGATAAGATGAAAAAAGACGTTATTTCTCCCTTAGATCATTTGGATATATCAGAATAATGCTTACATTTATACGAAAAATATACGCAAGTGTGCGTATATACAATTGTTATGTGCCATTTTTGAATGACAATGCGAATAGATACAGACAAACAAATGAATTTACTTAGTGATAAGAACGTTGCAATAATTGGTGGTGGACCCGTTGGACTGACTATGGCAAAATTATTACAGCAAAACGGCATAGACGTTTCAGTTTACGAAAGAGACAACGACCGAGAGGCAAGAATTTTTGGTGGAACCCTTGACCTACACAAAGGTTCAGGTCAGGAAGCAATGAAAAAAGCGGGATTGTTACAAACTTATTATGACTTAGCCTTACCAATGGGTGTAAATATTGCTGATGAAAAAGGCAATATTTTATCCACAAAAAATGTAAAGCCCGAAAATCGATTTGACAATCCTGAAATAAACAGAAATGACTTAAGGGCTATCTTGTTGAATAGTTTAGAAAACGACACGGTTATTTGGGATAGAAAACTTGTTATGCTTGAACCTGGTAAGAAGAAGTGGACACTAACTTTTGAGAATAAACCGAGTGAAACAGCAGATTTGGTTATTCTTGCCAATGGCGGGATGTCCAAGGTAAGAAAATTTGTTACCGACACGGAAGTTGAAGAAACAGGTACTTTCAATATACAAGCCGATATTCATCAACCAGAGATAAACTGTCCTGGATTTTTTCAGCTATGCAATGGAAACCGGCTAATGGCATCTCACCAAGGTAATTTATTATTTGCTAACCCCAATAATAATGGTGCATTGCATTTTGGAATAAGTTTTAAAACACCTGATGAATGGAAAAACCAAACGCAGGTAGATTTTCAAAACAGAAATAGTGTCGTTGATTTTCTTCTGAAAGAATTTTCCGATTGGGACGAACGCTACAAAGAATTGATTCATACGACGTTGTCATTTGTAGGATTGGCTACACGGATATTTCCTTTAGAAAAGCCTTGGAAAAGCAAGCGCCCATTACCCATAACAATGATTGGGGATGCCGCACATTTGATGCCGCCTTTTGCAGGGCAGGGAGTAAATAGTGGGTTGGTGGATGCCTTGATATTGTCTGATAATCTAGCCGATGGAAAATTTAATAGCATTGAAGAGGCTGTTAAAAATTATGAACAGCAAATGTTTATCTATGGCAAAGAAGCACAAGAAGAATCAACTCAAAACGAAATTGAAATGTTTAAACCCGACTTTACGTTTCAGCAATTGTTAAATGTATAAAATGGAATAAAACGGCACATAACAAACAAATTGGCAATAGAGCCGGTGAAGTACTTCTATTGAACTTTTGTGCAATGTTGAAGATTAGTAATTCTATTCAACATTTGTGCTAAAAGTCGGCTCCATCGCCAATTTGCCAAACGTTAGTACGGATTAAGAAGAAAATCCCCAAGAAAGTCAATCGTGTGTTGGCTTGTAAAATGAGAAATGGGAAGAATGTTTTTAAGAAGTGCTAAGAATTTTAATAATTTTACTTAACAATCAAAAATGTAAGAAAACATGAGACATTTAAAAATTCTTTTAGCGGTAATTGGGCTTTTAGCATTAAGTCCATTCAAAAATTTTAGTCAGAGTACATTTCCTTATGCAGATAATTTGTGCTATACGGAGTCATATGTAGAAAAGATTAAGGTATCAACTCAAATTAATACTTCTACACTTACTTTACAAGATAAGTTGCGATTTACTGAAAAAACTTTTGTGAAAGATCATCATGAATACATTAAAACAGGAACTAATCCTGTTCATGATATTAAGTACAGAAATTGGAGTAAAATTTTTCCAAAATGGTATAAAGTAGCTGATCTTATTAGAATTGATGAAAATGGTACACGTTCCTTTTTTATTACAAACAACCAATTTCTACCAGGTGGATGGTCTGGAAATACGTACACTACCACCCAGCATGGTTATTATGGCACTGGAGAACGACAAGGAGAAGAAAGATTTTATCATCAAGACCACACTACCCAATCAATGACCGCTTATAATCTACAAAAGCAATCAATAGAAATATTTGGATACATCTCCAAATTTAGATATTTTTATCCATCTACACAAATATTAACTAAGTTTAGCCAACAAGGTTTTACGGTCATTCAAAATGCCAACCTTATACAAGTTAATAACTCAGAAGTAAGAATCACATGGCGATTAACTGAGAAAACAATAATCCGAGAACACCTCGTAAATAGTACAGTAGTTAAAACTATCATAACAAAATACAAGTATTTTGAGACAGTGGGCCAAGATTTAAAATATAAAGAAACAGAAATCACGCCCGACGTATTGGAGAACGGA
>MWBK01000050.1 GCA_002069025.1 Bacteroidetes bacterium ADurb.Bin302
ACAACTTTAATAGTGGAGGTAACTTGCTGGAAGTATATACCGACTATCAATTTTTGCCCGGATTAACAGCCCGATTAGGACAATTCAAAACAATGTATGCTATGGAGAATCAAATGTCTCCCAGTGAAATAGAATTAATTAATTGCGGTTCTCAAGCAACCAACTATTTAGCTGGAGTTGATAATAGCGATAAGTTATATGGATCATCCACCGGTCGTGATATGGGATTTATGATTTTTGGAGACCTGTTCCAAAAAAGATTAAGTTACAATTTGGCAGTAATGAACGGACAAGGTATAAACATCAAAGATAAAAACGATAACAAAGACCTTGTAGGATATATCACTTTCAATCCGGCTAAAATTATATCAGTAACCGGCTCCTTTATTAAGGGAAAAGGTTGTGCTGTTGAAACGTCAGACATTAATCCTGACATTAAGAAAGATCAAAGCTACACCCGTAACCGTTGGTCATTGGGGAGTATTTTAAAAACGAAACCGCTTAATTTGCGTGCAGAATATCTGGCAGGTAAGGATGGTAATGTGAAAAGCGAAGGTTTTTATGCAACAACAAACTATCATGCATGCAAGAACTTCGATATCATTCTTTCTTATGATTACCTAAATAAAAATAAGGATATGGACTACAAACAGCAAAACTACGTTGCGGGCATACAATATTGGTTCTATCCCAAATGCCGCCTGCAAGCGCAATATACCTATTGTGACAATAAAAAAGGTGAAAACTACAACAGAATTCAAACGCAGATTCAAGTGCGTTTCTAAACCACCAATAAATTGATAACATGGAGACACCTTCAATTCAGAATAATACCCGAATAGATGTAGCTGATGTACTCAGAGGGCTGGCCGTGATGGGCATTATTCTATTACACAGCATTGAGCATTATAACTTTTATTACTTTCCTGAGAGTCCGCCATTTGAATGGATGAAATTTACTGATCGCATTATTTGGGATGGTTTGTTTTTCACATTCAGCGGCAAAGCTTATGCCGTTTTTGCTTTGCTGTTTGGGTTTAGCTTTTATATTCAAAATAACAATCAAAATCAAAAAGGAAAAGATTTTCGCCTACGTTTCTTATGGAGATTGGTCCTATTATTTATCATCGGACAATTTAACGCTTCATTTTTCACAGGAGAAATATTAGTGATGTATTCCATAATTGGAATCATATTACCTGTTTGTTGCAAGCTCAATGATAGAACAATAACGATTATTGCTACGCTGCTCATATTGCAGCCACTCGACTGGGGGAAGTTAATTTATGCTCTGATTGATACTTCCTATACGCCTAGCGAAAGCCTATCTAATTACTATTTCGGTGTAGCGTACGATATGCAGAAAAATGGAACTTTTCTTGAAACACTGCGTATGAATTTATGGGAAGGACAGCTGGCAAACTTCACTTGGGCTTTTGAACATGGCCGGATCATGCAAACTGCTGCCCTCTTTCTGTTTGGCATGCTAATAGGCAGACGTCAACTCTTTATCCATACACCAAAACATGAACTCATTTGGTTAAAGACATTAGGATTTGCACTAATCCTATTTTTCCCTCTCTACGGATTAAAGAACTTACTCCCTGAATTCATTAACCGACCAGGCTATTATGAGCCACTCAATCTAATTCTGTATTCACTTAGTAATTTGAGTTTCATGTTAGTTTTGGTGACGGGAGGGTTACTTACCTTTTACAAAGTAAAAAATCGCAGTTTCTTAATGCGTTTTAGCAGTTATGGGAAGATGAGTCTGACAAATTATATCGGACAATCTATTATCGGATCGCTTTTCTTCTATCATTGGGGCTTTTTCCTTAGTCCTCACATGAATCATACATTAAGTTTTCTTTTTGGCATTCTTTTTGTACTTCTACAAATGAGCTTTTGCTCATGGTGGTTAAAGCGACATAAGCATGGCCCTTTTGAGGGATTATGGAAATATCTGACATGGATCAGAAAATAAACAATACGTAAGATGGACAACAATTTTCTAAGTGCTGAATATATTGAGTTACAACATACAGCCATAAAAAAGCTGATATTGGATCAACGATTAAACGAAGCTATTTCACTCTTGGCTCCGTTAGTGGAAACAATAGCTCAAGCTGAATTACAATATAAACTGGATGAAATAAGATTTTCATATACAAGCATGCTACAATACATGCAAAAGGGAGTTGAAGATCCCGAACGTCATAGCTTATATATGAAATTATTGGCTGAGACATTGGAGATCAACGACCGGATGAAAATTAGCCAACTGGCTAACTATAAGTACAACTCTTATTATAGATTAAAAGCTGCCTACTCAAACAGTCATAACAACAAAAATCTTGAAATAATAAAAACTGAGCTTGAAACATGGTGTATTGACTCAAACCTAGACATCAAAGACAACTCATTTGAGAGTGATCAGATTCGCAAAAGACACGAGGATATCTTGACTGAAATGTTCACTTATATCTATCTCAATACTCATTGGGACAAAACAGATAAACTAGCAGCCGATTCATTCCTTAAGACATCGAATGTGGCAGGGAATGATTTATGCCTTATGGTCAGTGCTGTGACAATGAGCTTACTCGTTTGCTTTGATTCCTTAAAAATGAAATGGTTACTTGATGCCTACCTCCATACTTCAACAAATGTCAATCAACGTGCGTTGGTAGGAATAGCATTCAACATCCACTTATACGAAGAACGGATGCATCTGTATCCCGAAATCAGAGCCCAAGTCAACATTCTGAATGAAATGCCTGAGTTTGGGAAAGAATTAAATCGAATGCATATTCAATGGTTGTTTTGCCAAGAGACCGAGAAAATCGATAAAAAAATGCGTGAAGAAATTATTCCAGAGATGATTAAAAATGCCACGCAAAACTTAGATCTGCCTCTGGATGAAACAGACGATGATAACGAAGATAAAAACCCCGATTGGAACAATAATAAAAAACAATCGGATTTTGAGGATATGATGCGCGAAGTTGGTGAATTGCAACAAGAAGGAGCAGATGTCTATATGAGTTCTTTCTCACAACTCAAAAGATATCCCTTCTTTGAAGTATTGAGCAACTGGTTTTATCCTTTTGATAAACAACATTCCATGGTTGTCAATGTTTTACAAGAAGGCACAGATCCCAAAAACATTGTCAATCTCATACTTGACAGTACCATTTTTTGTGATAGTGATAAGTACTCTCTTTGCTTCACACTTCAACATGTTCCTGAGTCTCAAAGGCAGCAAATGCTCTCACAACTGACCGAACAACAACTCAATGATTTCACAGATGATATGCAAATTCTGAGTGCCAAAAAAGGAGACACTCAACCTAACATTGTATGCAGGCAGTATTTGCACAGTCTCTACCGATTCTTCAAGTTGCATCAGTCACGTAAGGAATTTCCAACAATATTTGATGGAAGAATCAACATTCATCGTTATCATACTCTTCGTGATGTATTATATAAAGAAGAATACCTTCTGCCTTTAGCCAATTATTATTTTAGCAAAGAGCATTTTGATAAGGCAGCGGAAGTATATTCGGAAGTTATCGGGTTAGCTAAAGGGAAAGCTGATCTTTTTGAGAAATTAGGCTTTTGCTTCCAAAAACAAAAAGAATACGATAAAGCAATAGAGGCGTACCGAAAAGCAGACATGATTCACTCTGACAATGTGTGGACAATGCGTCATCTGGCCACCTGTTATAGAATAACGAAAAATTACTCCAATGCTCTTAGCTATTATAAAAAAGTAGAATCTGTATTAACTGAAAATCCAAATGTTACGTATTACATTGGTGTCTGTTTAGCCGAACTTAAAAAATATGATGAAGCTATTAACTACTTCTTTAAGTTAGATTTCATGGGGTCGGCTTCCATTAAATCATGGCGGGCAATAGCTTGGTGTTCTTTGGCCAACGATAAATTGGAGCAAGCAGTCATTTACTACGAGAAAGTCCTTACCATGGAGCCTAATTACAAGGATTATCTAAATGCAGGACATGCATACCTGTGT
>MWBK01000051.1 GCA_002069025.1 Bacteroidetes bacterium ADurb.Bin302
CGTTGGTAACGAAACCGTCACAAGTATTACATACGTTGGTAATAATGGTTCCGCTCAGGATGTTGTTATTCGTACTAATTCTGCTAACACATCATTAACAATTGATGCAGCAAGTGATACTGTAAAACATTATGGTACTGTTGGCTCACTAAATATTGTTGCTGTAGCTAACGCATCTTATCATGAATATGGTAAAGCGGCTTTCGCAGAAATCAAGACTGGACGTATTGTTCTTGAGTCAAAATCTGAGGTAGAGCACATTCACCTAACTAAAACTGGTAATGATTTCGTTGACATCACAGTTGCCAAAGCTTCAGATGTTGAAATGCCTGACTTCTCTCGTGATCCAGTAGATTTATCTGCTGGTAGTAAAGTAGTTGTAGCACTTCAAAATGGAACAGAAACAACTGATGATAAAGACTATGTATGGTTATCTGCTGTTGGTGTTTATGAACAAGTTACTGTTTCAACATCAAAGACTGATGCTGGTAACAATTATGCAGCAGATTCTAATGATCAAGAAAAGAAAGATATAGCTCAACAAATCGCTAATAACATTTCAGTTGAAGTTGGCGGTGACACTTATACAGTAAAAGCTGAAAAAACATCATCTGGTTGGGATTATGTTCTTGTTGATGAAGACAAACAAGTTTCTGAAGAATATTCAGTTTCTGGAACTCCAGTTGTTAATGTATCAACAGATGAAGAAACTGCAATAACAACTACAACCGTTGCTGTTAGCGTTGTTGATGCAAATGAAGTTCCTGTTGCTTTAGCAACTTCAGCTATTGAAAATGGTTCAGACAAGGCTGCAGAAAAGAGCAAGTATGTTGCTGAATTAATCTCAAATGATGCTGAACTTCGTGAATTCTTAGCTGGTACTAAACAAAAAGGTAAATTAGCTAATAATGTTTCTAATCCTACTGTTGAAACAACATCTACAAGATATGTTTATGCAAATGGTAGAAATGTTGAATTAGACCTTGCTGGATTTACACTTGATGGTTATGAAATTTGTGTTGATGATGGAAGCACACTTACTCTTACAGGAAATGGTATTGTTAATCTTGACGGAGAAGAACCAATATTCATTACTAATGGTAATCTTGTTATGGCTGGTGTAACTATTAGCGGTAAAGTAGGCGGAACATCATATAGCAATTTAGATAGTTCTTATGCATCTGGTTTGGTATATTTCTGTCATGAAGGTGATCAAAATATAACAATGAACTTAATAATTGCAGATGATACAATCAACTATATTTCTGTTTTAGATGGTGAAGGTACGCTAACACTTAATGTTGTTGGTCAGGAAAAAGGTAATGGTATCCTTAATATGAGCACAACAGGAAATAGTGAATCTTACGCAAATGGTATTAGAGAATATGCCGGAGGAGGACATGTAGATACAATTGTTAGAAATTGTGTACTAAATATCTCTGCTGCTGGAAATTTGAACAACGGATATACAAATAATTTTGTCCTTGAAAACATTATTGGTTCAGTATTCTCTCAAGATTGTTCTGACTATTGTATAAGTGGCTATGCTACAATTTACAGTAATTCATCCGCAAAATATGAATTTGCACAAATTACAGAACAAAATGCAAGTATTGAAGTAACCAATAGTGATAGTACTAAGTTCTACGCTGTTAACCTTGGCTCAGCGATGCGTAATGTTGGCAGTGGTGGAACAATCAAATTATTGAAAAATGTTGTATATAATGGAACTATTGATGATTTAACTATTGACTCTTTCAATATTGATCTTAATGGTAAGACTATCACTGGTAGTTGGGGTTTCTTTAATCCTAATGAGACAAATTATAATGTTCATGACACAGTCACTGTTACTATATCAAATGGTTCAATTGACGGATGCTTAAATTTGTATCATAATACATTAATCACATTAATAAAATATAATTAAATAAAAACTTAAAAAAATTAAGGAGAAAATTAATGATTAAAAGTTTACGTAAAAAAGGTTTTACAATTGTAGAACTTGTTATTGTTATTGCAGTTATTGCAATTCTTGCAGCAATTTTAATTCCAACATTTACAAGTGTTGTTAATAAAGCTGAAGCTTCAAAAATTCAATCAGAGTTAAAAAGTGCGTATACACAATATGTAGCTGAGGCATCAGATGATCAAGAATATGTAGAAGGATATGCACATATATTGTTTGGATTTGAAGACAATTATTATGATTATGATGGAAGTGTATTTAGTGAATTTGAAGGTACAGTTCCTGATCCTCTTGTTTTGATTACATATTTAGATAGTGATTTAGCAGAACAAGATGCAGTATTTGGAAATGTTTCTTTATATCTTAATGAATAACAAGTAATTATAACAAATTAAATATTAGGATTCTTAAATATAACGGTGAAATATTTTATCTTAATTCTTTTAATTAGGTAAAATAGATATTTATTGTTATGTTAGTATACAAAATGATGTAGTTAATTTATGAGATAAAATTAAATAATTAAAATAAAAACTTTAAAAAAATTATAGGGAGGAAAATAATGATTAAAAG